>JAWKPF010000037.1 GCA_041390825.1 Thermomicrobiales bacterium | reverse complement strand
GTCGTCGCCCCGGAGACGAACAGCATCGCCTCGGCCAATGATGTCTTTCCCGCGCCACCGTGGGAAAAGAGGCCGATGTTGCGAATCTTGTCAGCTGTGTACTGCTTCACGGGGTCTCCTTCATCGAGAGCCGTTCAGGCCGGTTGACCCATCATGCGTAGATGGGCGGTCGAGCGACTGAATATGCGGCCGCTCGCCAGCCGATGGCGCGCACCGTTCCCGGGGCGTTGCAATCAGGCTGACGGCTTCGGTTGCGGATCGTCTGCATCGAGCAGACCTCCTTAGGACGCAAGCAATCGTGAAGACATTATAGAAAGGTCCAAGGTCCGGCCACAATCGACCGCAATCGAATTCATGGAAATGGGCGTGTTCGTCTGTCTACTGCCCGGTCGCCGATTGGGCACGCTGCGCAATGAAGCGAAGGCCTTCGAGGGTGAGGTTGGCTTCGTATGGGCCCAATTCCGAGGAACGTTCGGAGAAGAGCGCGCCGTTGCCACCGGTGAGCACGACGGTCTCGCAGCCGCCGAGCTCGGCTTTGGCCATTTCGACCAGGCCTTCGACCATCTTCAGGTGTCCGAGTACCACCCCGGCCTGTACCGCGTGTGTGGTGTTGCGTCCGATTGCCTCGCGCGGAATCTCGATTGGGACGGCGTACAGACGCGCAGCCCGTGACGCAAGCGCATCCATGCTTACACCCAGACCTGTAGCGATCGCTCCTCCAAGAAAGCGGCCATCCGCGTCGAGCGCATCTACCTTGGTCGCCGTTCCAAAGTCGACGACGATGGCCGGACGGCCGTAGAGCACATCGACCGCGACCGCGTTGGTCAGGCGATCGGTGCCGGTTTCGCGTGGCTGATCGGTGCAGACCTCGATGCCGAGCGGTAGTTGGCTCGATACCAGCAACGGAGAAATCCCGAACCGCTGCTCCACATACTCGGTCAGGCTGCGGGTAATGGCGGGGACAACGCTGCACATCGCAACAATGCAATCGTCGCAGGTGAGTGCCTCGAAATGGACATCGAGGAGCGCGTGCCATTCATCAGCTGTCCGATCACGTGCGGAGGAGAACCGGAACGTTCTCAGCCAAGGCGCCGTCAGATCCTCGGTCAGCCCAATGTGCACATTTGTGTTGCCGACATCGATCGCGAGAAACACCCAGCTTCCCTTCCTGACCTCTGTCGGGCCCTGAGGGTTGGCTCCCCTTCATATTCGCCACGTATTATCAAGGGTGTCGACGCGACGCGCGAATGCGCCGCCGCTTGTTCCTGCCTCGAGAGCTTTCCATGTCCGATTCTGCTGTCACGATACGAAAGCCAATCCTGCTGACCTTCCTGATCAGCATGGGCGTGCTCATTGCGCTCACTGCCTTCTTCCTCGGAGCGCTTGCGCAACGGGAATGGCTACCAGACACCCTGGGAGTCGATTCCGTTATCGCGCCGGCCTCGGATGCGAACGACAACCTCGATCGGCTGTCGCAGGTCGAGGAACTGATCAATGAGGAGTATTACGGACGTCCGCAGGATGGCGAGACCGGTGACGAGTTTTGGAGCGACCTCGAGGGACGAGCCCTTACCGGGTTGGCCGAGGGGCTGGACGGTTACTCCGTCTACCTGCCACCGGACGATCAGCAACAGGCAGCGAATCAGCTCGAAGGCACCTTCGAGGGAATCGGCGTTTGGGTGGCCACCCGCGATGGGAAGATGACCATCGTCGCGCCGATCCCCGGATCACCGGCCGAGGAGGCAGGGATACTTGCTGGCGATGTCATCCTGCAAATCGATGGCGTCTCGGTCGAAGGTCTGACGGACGCCGACGCCCTCGACTTGCTCAAAGGCCCGGCCGGGGAGTCGGTGCATCTCCAGCTGCAACGCGGGACAGAACCACCCATGTCCCTCGATGTGGAGCGCCGCAAGATTCCTGTTCCCGTCGTGACCTACCGGCTCGACGAGGAATCGAACGTGGGCATCATCAGAATCGTCGTCTTTGGCGACAAGACCGCCGCGGAACTCGATGCCGCGCTTCAGGCCGCGAAGAACGACGGTGTGGACGGAATCATCCTCGATCTGCGAAACAACGGTGGAGGCTGGGTGCAAAGCGCGCAACAGACGATCGGGCGCTTTGTGCCGGAAGATGCCGGTCCAGCCCTTTGGGAGGACACGGATCCCGGTCGCACGGGGGATGAGAAAGAACAGCCCATCATCTCGGGCGACGTCAACGCGTATGACATTCCACTCGTCGTACTGGTGAACAACGGGACCGCGAGCTCTGCGGAGATCGTTGCCGGAGCGCTGCGGGACTACGAGCGCGCGACGATCGTGGGCGAAACAACGTTCGGTAAAGGGTCCGTGCAGCGGGTGCACGTCTTCGAGGACGGCTCGTCTTTCCGGCTTACCTTTGCGCATTGGTTGACGCCGAACGAAGAAGTGATCGACAAAGTTGGCATCGCGCCAGATGTGGTGGCTTCGAGGACACCTGACAGCGAGATCGGCGACGCGCAGCTGGATGCCGCTATTCAGGTCCTGACCACCTCGACAGGGACACCGGTTGCCTGATGTTCCTTACGCTAACAAGGAATTTACAGGGCGGTAACCGCGAGTTAACGCGGCGTCCATAGCATTTGGTCGTGATGAGCGACCGAAGTGCTTCTCCAACCGAACTCGAAACCTCCAGCCAGCAGGCGCCATCGATCGGCGGCACGATCTTGTTGGTGGAGGACGACCCTACGCTTCGCAGCATAACCACCTACAACCTGATCCGCGCCGGATACGGTGTCATCAGCGCAGCGGACGGCGAGGCCGCCATGGCGGTCGTGCGAGAGCAGCTGGACCAGATCGATCTCGTCGTTCTCGATCTGATGCTGCCTGGTTTGAATGGCCTGGCAGTGCTGCGCCAGATCCGGACCCGCAGCGACGTTCCGGTGCTCATCGTCTCCGCACGAGGTGAAGAGCAGGACAAAGTCGACGGACTCGAACTGGGCGCGGACGACTATGTCGTCAAGCCGATTGCGTTGCGGGAGTTCATTGCCCGGGTGCGGGCGACGATGCGCCGCCGCGCGATTCCATCGGCGCGGCCGCCGTCTGTGCTCTATCGTGGCCCCCTCACGATCGAACTGGAAAGCCAGAAAGCGCAAGTGGGCGCCAGGGATCTGACGCTGAGCCGGAAGGAGTTCGGATTGCTGCGCGAACTCGCGTTGGCGCCCGGTCAGGTCTTTACGCGCCAGCAACTGCTCGACGTGGTGTGGGGAACCGACATCTTCGTCGATGAACGCACGATCGACGTGCACATGTCATGGCTCAGATCGAAACTGCGCGAAGCCGGAGGTCCGGACGGAATGATTCGGACTATTTACGGCCGCGGATATTGCTTCGAGGTGGCGTCCTGATGATGTCGCTTCGTCCTCCCATTCTCGAATTCACTGTCCGAAGGGCAGCGAAGTGCCGGGAAGACGTTCCCGGTGATACCAAACCGTCAAGCAGAAAAGGAGAAAGAATGTCGATTCCGTCCCTGCAAAGCTCGCGTCGAGGGCTTCTTGGCTCGGCGGCGGCGATTGGGCTGTCGCTGACGATGCTGTTGAGCGGCGCCGTCGCCCAGGACGCCACCGCAGTCCCGTACGAGGAGCCGGAGAATGCCGGCGACCTCTCCGGCACGATCGTTGCCGATGGTTCGTCCACGGTCGGACCCATCACTGAGGCGATGGCAGAAGAGTTCGCGGCCATAGCGTCAGGTGTGCAGCTCGAGGTCAGCATCTCGGGTACCGGCGGCGGGTTCGAGCGCTTCTGCAACGGCGAAACCGACCTGCAGAACGCCTCCCGCGAAATCAAGCCGGAAGAAGCCGAGGCATGCGCTGCCAACGGCGTCGAGTACTACGTCTTCGAGGTTGCATATGACGGCATTGCGGTGGTCGTCAACCCGGAGAACGACTTTGTCGAATGCCTGACCGTCGACCAGCTCAAGTTGATGTGGCAGCCGGAAGGCGCCGCGACGAAGTGGAGCGAGATCGACCCGTCGTTCCCGGATGAGCCGATTTCGCTCTACGGCCCCGGCACCTCTTCGGGAACCTTCGACTACTTCACCGCTGAGATCGTCGGCGAAGAAGGCAGCTCCACGACCAACTACCTCCCGAGCGAAGACGACAACCAACTGGTGGAAGGCGTTGCCGGCGATACGAACGCACTTGGCTACTTCGGACTGGCCTACTACGAGCAGAATGCCGACCGGCTCAAGCTGGTGGCGATCGATGGCGGTAGCGGCTGTGTCGAGCCAACTGCTGAAACCGTTGGCGATCTCACCTACGCGCCGCTTTCACGGCCACTGTACGTCTATGTGAATGCCGAAAGCTTGCAGCGTCCTGAAGTCCAGGAGTTCATGAAGTTCTACGTCGCAACCGCAGGCGAGATCGTCGCTGACGTCGGATACGTCGGATCTCCCGCCCAGGTCTATGCAGAAGACCAGGCCAAGCTGTTCGCTGCTATCGATGGCTCCGGCACGCCGGACTCGGCCAGCTAGGCAAGACCGTCTTTCCGCTTGGGACGGCTCCGACACTCGGAGCCGTCCGTCGCGTCAGGAAGAGGTGCGGTTTAATACGCATGGCAACCGCTGAGCGAAGTTCATTCATGGCGATCGATCCGACGACAGGCACAGACATTGGAACCGAGACTGTGCCGTTTTTTCGGCCCGGTCACTCCTACGTCGATCAGGATCTGTTGCGACGACAGCACCTGACCGAAAAGGCCGCTGGGTACATTCTGCTCGCATGCGCGGTGGTTTCCGTCCTGACCACGATTGGGATCGTGGTGGTGTTGCTGGCGCAAGCGGTCAACTTCTTTGCGGACGTGTCTGTCGTCGACTTCCTGACCGGGACCACCTGGACAGCGCTCTTTCAGAATCAGCAAGAGTGGGGTGTCCTGCCGTTGGTCTCCGCTACGCTGATGGTCACGCTCCTCTCGATGGTGATCGCGGTGCCGATTGGGTTGATGAGCGCCATTTATCTGAGCGAGTACGCGTCTCCCCGAATGCGCGCCATTTTGAAACCGGTGCTGGAATTGCTGGCCGGTATCCCGACCATCATCTACGGTTTCTTCGCGCTGACATTCATTACCCCGGACATTCTGAAGCGAATCTGGACCCAGACGAGTGTCTACAACGTGTTGGCCGCGGCGATCGCCGTCGGAATCATGATCGTGCCGCTCATTGCCTCGTTCTCCGAAGACGCAATTCGCGCTGTGCCGCGCTCGATGCGCGAAGGCGCCTATGCACTCGGCGCCACCAAGCTGGAGGTTTCGGGGCGCATCATCGTGCCGGCGGCGCTGTCCGGGCATCGTCGCCTCGTTCATTCTCGCGGCGTCACGCGCGGTTGGTGAGACCATGATCGTGGCGCTCGCGGCCGGATCGAAAGCGCAGATGGTGACGAATCCGCTCGGACCCGGCGAGACCATGACTGGCTATATCGTCCAGGTGGTTTCCGGGGACGCCCCGCGCGCTCGACGATCTACTACTCGCTATTCGCTGTCGGGCTCCTGCTCTTTGTCATGACGCTGGCGTTGAACATCTTCAGCCATTGGTTCGTGCACCGGTTCCGGGAGGAATACGAATGAGCGCCGAGTCTTTCGTGCCGCAGTCTGGTTCGCTTTCGGACACGGGGAATCTCCCTGGCCGTCAGCGGATCGCCTCCGTCGGGCGCTGGGTGCTCTGACTGCCACGCTCCTTGCGGTCGGCGCCCTGGTGGTTCTCCTTTGGTACATCTTCCAGCGCGGCTGGGATTGGCTCAACTGGGGGCTGTTGACGAACCCGCCGTCGCGTAAGCCGGAGAAAAGGCGGGGCTCAGCATCGCCATCTCCGGCACGCTTTGGATCATTTCGCTCACATTGCTCGTGGCATTCCCCATGGGAGTGGCTGCCGCCATTTATCTCGAGGAGTACGCGCCCAAGAACCGCTGGACCCGCATGCTCCAGATCAACATTTCGAACCTGGCAGGCGTGCCATCGGTCGTTTATGGCTTGCTTGGGCTTGGCATCTTTGTCGAGTGGCTCAATCTTGGCCGCGTGGTGCTCGCTGGAGGGCGCTGACCATGGCCTCCCTGAGCTTGCCGGTCATCATCATTGCCAGCCAGGAAGCGCTGAAGGCGATCCCTTGGTCGCTACGGGAGGCCGCATACGGCGTTGGAGCCACGCGCTGGCAGGTCACGGCCTCGCACGTTCTCCCGGCCGCGTACCCGGCATTCTGACCGGTGTGATCCTTGCCGTGTCCCGAGCAATCGGCGAGACCGCGCCCTTGCTCGTGGCGGGCGCTGCCGGATTCGTCACGGCCAAACCAAGCGGGTTTTTCGATTCCTACACGACCATTCCGATCCAGATCTACAACTGGATGTCCCGTCCCCAAACGGAGTTTAGAGACCTGGCCGCGGCTGGCATCATCGTGCTGCTCGCGTTGCTCATCTCCATGAATCTCATCGCGATCATTGTCCGGCAGCGGTTTAGCTCCAGGACACGGTGGTAGTCCCATGACACAACAGCTCGAACGAACCAGTCTGCTCGACGCGCCGGTCAATTCCGCCGCCGGTGAGCCGCTTATCGACATAAACAACTTGAATGTGTACTACGGAAGCTTTCATGCCGTTGGCGATGTGACCTTCGACATTGCGAAGAACCAAATCACCGCCCTGATCGGACCGTCTGGCTGCGGGAAGAGCACAGTGCTCCGCTGTATCAATCGGATGAACGATCTCATTCCGTCCGCGCGTGTGGAAGGGGAGATTCGCTTCCATGGTGAGAACATCCTGGGATCGAATGTCGACCCGGTGATGGTTCGCCGTAGGATCGGCATGGTCTTCCAGAAGCCGAACCCCTTTCCCAAGAGCATCTATGACAATGTCGCATGGGGCGCCAAGGTCAACGGGATTCGCAAGGGAATGGATGAGTTGGTCGAATGGTGTCTTCGCTCGGCCGCGTTATGGGACGAAGTCAAGGACAAGCTCGATCAGAGCGGTCTCGCGCTCTCTGGCGGCCAGCAGCAGCGACTCTGCATCGCCCGGGCGCTGGCGAACAATCCGGACGTAATCCTGATGGATGAGCCGTGCTCGGCGCTGGACCCCATCTCGACGCTGCGCATCGAGGACCTCATGCGGGAACTCGCGCAAAACTACACAATCGCTATCGTGACGCACAATATGCAGCAAGCAGCGCGCGTTTCCGATCAAACGGTCTTCTTCTCACTTGGAGAGAACCGAATGGGCACACTGATCGAATCGAGCCCAACGCGCGAGCTTTTCACCAACCCACGTGACGGCCGAACCGAAGACTACATCACCGGGCGCTTTGGATAGGCGACCTGTCGAAAGAAGGGAGACACCATGACCCGCGAACAGTACATGCGGAGTCTCAGTCACCTGAGAGACCAGGTGGTGCAGCTGAGCTCGATGGCTGACAAAGCAATAGCCCGTTCGACTGATGCCCTCAAGAATCAGGATATCGAGCTCGCGCAACAGGTCGTGAGCGCCGATCACGACATCAACGAGCTCCGGTGGGGACTGGAGAGCGAAGCGCTTGCGGTGATCGCCATGCAAGCTCCAATGGCTGGCGATCTTCGGCAGATCGTTGCTGGGTCTGCACATCATCTCCGAGCTCGAACGTATGGGCGACCACGCTGCAGGCAACGCGAAATTGCCCTGCTCACCGCAGATGAGCCACCCTTGAAACCGCTCGTGGATATTCCCCGCATGTCATCCGTGGCGCGAAGCATGCTTTCGAGCGCGATCGATGCGTTCATTACGTCGGACGTCGAACTTGCCAGAAAAACGATGGCGAGAGATGACGAAATCGACCAACTCTATAACCAGGTCTATCGCGAGTTGTTGACGTTCATGATGGAAGATCAGCGCACCATCAACCGGGCGACGCATCTTCTCTGGGCTGCGCACAATCTGGAGCGCATTGGGGACCGAACGGAAAACATCTGCGAGTTCGTGGTCTATTCCGTGACGGGGAACATTGCCGAGGCGTACATTCCGGCCTAGCTCAACAATCGTTGCAGGATCGCGCCCACTTCTTCGATCTCCAACGGCGGCTCGAGCAGGAGCTGACCTCCTGCATCGGTGACGGCATCGAGCGAGATCTCCCCGGGACGCCGGCGACTACGATCGCCGGCATGACGCTTCGTGGCGAACCGGCATCCACCCGGTCCGAAGTCCCTCGCATGCGGCGGATGACCTCCTCGGCCGAGATGTCCCCAATTCCAGCATCGAGCAAGACAGCATCGAACGATCGCAACCGCAAGACTTCGAGGAACTGCAATCCGCTCCCGATCGCGCTCGTCCAGAACCCCTGTAGAGCAGGCCTTCGGTGAGGAAATGAGACAGCGACAGATCGTCGGTGACGATCGCGAGATGCGGCCGCTCCAGGGCAGAATCGCTCATCGGCTGTTCCGACTCGCATCGTGACGAGTAGAATGGCAACCCGCCTGCTTCCAGCAGGTTGCGAATGTTGGTTCCCCACTCATCTGCACGAGGCGTTCTTTCACCATGATTCTCGACACCGACGACGCGCGCATCGCCGCGTTGGTAGATACATATACTGCACGGCTCGCGCTCCCCACATCCGATCTTTGGATCACCACCAACCGCACGCGATACAACGAGTGGGTCGGGCGTCGGGTCGGCGGTTCCATCGGAGGAGCCTATGTCTATCACCCGGGCCGTGGCAAGCATCTCATTCTGATCAATCTCAAGCGAATCGATCTATCGCAGCCGAAGTCGCTGGAGATCGTTGTTTGTGAAGAATTGCTACATATGCGCCACCGGATCGACGGCGACCGCCGCAGGCATGCCAAACATGGGTACGACCGCATTGCAGTGCAGGTGAGTGAGTTGACCGGGGCGACGATGGAAGAAGTCCGCACCTGCGTCAAGCCGGTGAAACGGCGTACCCCGAAATATGTCTATGCCTGCCCCAATTGCAAAACGGAGGTGCCACGCAGCCGTGTCGGAGTTTGGTCGTGTGGGCGTTGCTCGCCCACGTTCGATCGCCGGTATCAGCTTCGTATCGTGCGGACGATCGACCGCGACGCAGCCTGATCGATGACCGACCCTTTCATCACCGACCGCCGTCAACTTTCGAAGCAGGCTCCTGCCAAAGACTCGCGATTTCCGCGCACCAGCCGCCGCATCGAGCGCATCCATGAAGTGCTCGAGCGACGACAACCTGATCTGATCGTGGTGCTCGAGAATGTGCACGATCCACACAATATCGCGGCGGTCTTGCGGAGCTGCGACGCGGTGGGAGCGATGACAGTTCACATCACCCGAGACCCTGCCACCAAGCCGCACAAGAAGTTCTCGCGGCGGTCTTCAGGCAGCGCAGCAAAGTGGATAGACGTTCTCGAGTTCCCCTCGATCGTCGAGAGCTATGCCGCGCTTCGGGCAGACGGATTCTCGATTCTGGCGACCGGGGGCGGTGCGAAGGCTTTGCCGATGGGAGCAGTCGACCTGACGACGCCGGTCGCGATCGTGCTGGGCAATGAGATGCGCGGCCTTACCGACGACGCCTTGTCGGGCGCCGACCAGATCGTGACGATTCCGATGGTGGGCATGATCCGAAGCCTGAACATCTCGGTCGCCTGCGCGGTCCTGCTCTACGAGGCATATCGGCAGCGTGAGGCTGCCGGCTGTTACGCCGCATCCCAATTGGGGGCCGAAAGGGTGGAGTTGCTCGCGGCGGAATGGGAGAAACGCTAACGGATCAATCGTCCTGATGCCGAAGATGCGAATCGTCGTCATGACTCGTGAACCGGCTGGAAATCTTGTCTTCGAGGACTTTGAAGAACGAGAGGACGACGACCGTGGCGATGGTGGCGTAGACCGCGGGGAAAAAGAACCCGGCTCCGCAGACCACACCGATCGCTGCGGTTGCCCATAGTCCAGCAGCAGTTGTGAGCCCTTTGACCCTCGCCGCTGAGCCGAAAATGACTCCTGCCGCGAGAAACCCGATTCCTTGCGCCACCGTCGAGGCGACGCGGCTCGGGTCGGCGCCGACAAATCCGCTCGAACGGGCTTCGCTTGCGATCAAGATACCTGCCAAGGTGAAGAGCGCGGCTCCTTCTGCCGCAAGCGCATGTGTGCGCATTCCCGCCGAGTGCGAGCGCACCTCGCGATCGAGCCCAATGATTCCTCCGCAGAGCAGGGCAATCGTCAACCGGAGCGCGATGTCCTGATTGGTTGGGTCGAGCATGGCAAGCGCCCATCGTTGCGTGACGAATCGAAAACGACCGCACCCAGTGTGGCGGGTGCGGTCGGCTCAGGACAAATCCGGGCTAGAACTGGAAGATGGTCTCGCCGCTCTCGTCCGGTCGAACATAGCGCGCGCTGACGTGCTGACCCGCCTCGAGCGTGTCGATCAATTGATCGAGCGTGGCCATGTTCTTTACACGCTTCCCAGCAACCGACGTGACAACATCTCCGCGTCGAATGCCGGCCTTGTCGGCAACGCTATTGGGCTTGACTTCTCCGACATAGATGCCACGCGTCCCTTCCGGATAGATAGCGGCGATCTCAGGATGATTGGAGAAGTACGACTCGCTGTCGGCGGCCAGCAAGCCCAGCGGGGCCCGCTTGGCCTTGCCATACCGATCGACGATCCGGGCGAGCCGTGGCTGGTCGAAACCGACGATCACGTCATTGTCGGCGGCGATGACAGGAACACCCTGCTGACCGGACCGCTGGATCATCTCCATGGCGGCCTCGTAGTCGCTATCGACCTTCTTCTCCTGGAAAGGGACGCCAGCCTTGCCGAGATAGTCCTTGACGCGGTCGCACCATGGACAAGTCGAGGTGGTGTAGACGGTAACTCCGGTTGCGCTCATGGTTGCCTTTCAGGTCGGAAAGCGATCGTCATAATGAGGAAATTGTACCCGCCCTGAGGGAGAATTACCAACTAACGAATGGTTAGTTGAAGTCGAACGGGAGACCCTGCAGTCCCTTGGGCAGTCGGCCTTTCTTGGTCATGTTCCCCATCTGCGCCATCATCTTGCGCATCTCTTCGAACTGCTTCAACAGCTGAGAGACTTCTTCCCGGGAGGTCCCGCTGCCCTTGGCAATTCGCCGCCTGCGACGCCCGTCGATGATCTGCGGCCGGCGACGTTCCTCGGTCGTCATCGAGTAGATGATCGCCTCGATCCGCTTGTAGTCGTCGTCAGAGATCTGAGCTTTGGCCTGGCGGAGCTGGGCGCCCATGCCGGGAATCATCTCGAGGAGCTGATTGAGCGGACCCATCTTCTTGATTTTCTGGATCTGGTCGAGGAAGTCCTCGAGATTGAACTGCCCTTTGGTCAGGCGAGCCTGAAGATCCTTGGCATCCTCTTCGTTGGTTTGCTCGCTGGCTCGCTCGATGAGCGAAAGCACGTCGCCCATCCCCAGGATACGGCTTGCAAGCCGCTGAGGATAGAACGGCTCGATCGCATCCATCTTCTCGCCGGTGCCGATGAACTTGATCGGCACGCCGGTGACCGCGCGGATCGAGAGCGCCGCGCCGCCGCGCGCATCCCCGTCCATCTTGGTGAGAATGAGTCCACTGATGCCGAGCGCGTTGTTGAAGGCTTCGGCCACGTTCACGGCTTCCTGACCGGTCATGGCGTCAGCCACGAGGAGGATTTCAGTCGGGTGGACTGTCTGCTCGATGGCGGCGACCTCGGCCATCATCCGTTCGTCGATCTGGAGGCGGCCGGCGGTGTCGATGATGACCGTGCTGTATCCGCGCTCTTTGGCGAACTGAATCGCGTTCTGAGCGATCTGCACCGGATCGGCAGTAGTTCCTTCTTCATAGACGGGAACGTCGATCTGACGGCCCAGCGTCTGCAACTGTTTGATCGCGGCCGGCCGATAGACGTCCGCCGCGACCAGCAGTGGCAAGCGGCCCTCCTTGCGAAGGAGGGTAGCGAGCTTGGCGGCATGTGTGGTCTTGCCCGATCCCTGCAAGCCAACCATCATGATGATCTGCGGTGGCCGATCTGGCAGAGCCAGCGGTTCTCGTTCGTTGCCCAGGATATTGATGAGTTCGTCGTTGACGATCGAGATCACGGTTTGGCCCGGAGTCAGCGACTTGAGCACGTCCTGCCCGACCGCGCGCTCACGAACTGCCGCGATGAAATCCTTGGCTACCTTGAAATTGACATCCGCCTCCAAAAGCGCGCGCCGCACCTCACGCATGGCCTCATCGACGTCTTGTTCCGTCAGATGGCCCTTACGCGAAAGCTTCCCAAGCGACTGGTTCAGGCGGTCGGACAATGTCTCGAACATCGGTTATCCCTCGTCGGCGCTGAAGAAAAGCGCGTCGACATACGCTTCCGGGTGGAACTCCGCCATGTCCGTCGCTTTCTCTCCGGTGCCGATGTAGGAGATCGGCACGCCGAGCTCTCGCGAGACCGAGAAGGCGATACCGCCCTTCGCGGTGCTGTCGAGTTTGGCGATCATGATGTCGGTGATTTCCACTGACTCAGCGAACTTCTGCGCTTGCAGGAGTCCGTTCTGACCGGTGGTGGCATCGATCACCATGAGCACTTCCTGGGGCGCTTCTTCGACATGCTTCTGCATGATCTTGCGCAACTTCTTCAGTTCTTCCATCAGGTTGAACTTGGTATGCAACCGACCGGCGGTGTCTACGATCAATACGTCGCGGTTGCGCGCATAGGCGGCTTGCATGGCGTCGAAGACGACCGCGCCCGGGTCGGCCCCCTGCTCATGCGCAACAACTGGCACGCCCAGCCGCTCGCCCCAAATCTTGAGCTGATCGATGGCAGCGGCACGGAAGGTGTCGCCAGCGGCCATCATGACCGAGCGCCCAAAACCCTGGTGATAGGCAGCCAGCTTGGCGATGGACGTCGTCTTGCCGACACCGTTGACGCCCACCACCATGATCACGTACGGAACGCCGCGCTGGAGGATCTTGACCTGACGATGGCGGGTCGCTTCCTCGAGGATCTCGACCATGTCCCAGCGCAAGATCTCGCGAGCGTAGCCGGGATCGATGATCCGCCCTTCCGCGACTTTGCGCCGCATGCTCTCGATGAGTTGTTGCGTCACCTCCCAGCCGACATCGGCCTGGATCAACAACATCTCGAGATCTTCGTAGAGCTCCTCGTCGATCGATTCCCGATCGAACAAGCGAGAAATCTCGCTGAATACGCCGCGGCGCGTCTTCTCGAGCCCCTGGTCGAGTTGCAGATCGGGTTCGGCTCGCCGTTTGAATATCCGGCCGAGTACCAAATGACGTTCTCCTGAATCGCTCGATGGATGATTGGTCGGTATCGGGTGATCGAAAGCCGGAAAAACGTTGTCGAAATGGCCTCCGATTCGACTTGAGAGAATACCATGGCATTTCTGGCGCATCGCCCTGCCAAGCGCCGAACGACCCACGGCGCAATCGGTACAATCTGGCGCGAGAAGGTCGAGAGTTCGAGGCTCGAGAGGTCGGCAGTGGGACGAACCAACGGCGTGCGCGAGATGCTCCCGGATGAGCAGCCGCGCGAGCGAATGCTGAAATGGGGCTCGGCCCAGCTCAAGACGAGCGAGCTCATCGCGATCTTGCTGAACACCGGCACGGAGGGAGAAAGCGTCGTCAAGCTCTCCGAACGGATCCTGCACGAAAACGGCGGGCTGCGTGGACTAACCAGGCTCGATCTGGCGGAGTTGACTGCGATCCACGGTGTTGGTCCGGCCAAGGCGACTCGACTCCGGGCGGCACTGGAACTGGCAAACCGGGTGGTGGCGCTCGATCCGGACGACCGAATGCGAATCTCCACTCCGGAGGATGTGGTCCGCCTGGTGGGTCCCGAGATGGCCGCGCTCGATCACGAGCAATTGCGCGTCGTTCTTGTCGATACCAAGCACAAGGTACTCGCTGTGCGGACGATCTACCGTGGGAGCGTGAATCAGGCGCAGGTTCGGGTCGGCGAGGTGTTTCAGGATGCGGTGCGGCAAAATGCTGCCTCGATCGTCGTCGTGCACAATCATCCTTCTGGCGATCCCGCTCCTTCGGCGGCAGACATTGCGCTTACGGTCGAGCTAGACCAGGCTGGAAAGCTGCTCGGAATCGACGTGCTCGACCACTTGATCGTCGGCAGTCACGGACACACGTCGTTGCGCCGCCTGGGCCTTGGTTTCCCACGTGGCAGCGCCTAGGGAAAGGTTGGCACCTACATGACACGACGCGGATTCGGAATCGCCGCGGCGACGCTCTCGTCTCTTGTCGCACCGTTGGCTTCTGCTGCCGAAGCGAATGGATATGACACCTTCTGGGTCAACGACACGCCAGGTTCGGACGGTTTCGAGGCGCTTCGACGGGCCGCCGAGGTTACCTCCCGCATCCGGCTCGGTGTTGGCGTGATACCGATCGACCGGAGATCGCCAGATTCGATCGTCCAGGCGATCGAGCAGTCGACGCTGCCGAAAGACCGGCTGATCGTCGGCGTAGGAGCGGGTGGCGAGCTCTATGGATCGCTCGACAACGTGCGAGGCGCCGTGCGGACCATTCGCGAGCAAGCTGGCGTGCCGGTAGCCGTGGGAGCGTTAGGGCCGAGGATGGTGGCACTGGCAGCCAGAGAGGCCGATGCGGTGCTTCTCAATTGGCTGACGCCGCGACAGGCGAAGCTCTCTACCCAGGAGGTTCGGAGCCATCAGGAGCCAGGGCGACGCTGCGAAGTGATCGCCTATGTACGGGTCGCGCTTCCCGAAGGGTTCGAGCAACTTGCCGGGGAAGGCGATCGATATGCCTCGTTCCCGGCCTATGCGCGGCACTTCTCCCGCATGCAGGCGCAACCACTGGCAACCTGCGCGTACGGGACCAAAGACAAGATCCAGCGTGGGCTGACGGCATTCGATGCCGAGGTGGATGAAACCGTTGTCCGGGCTGTCTCGGATCGGGAGACGCTCGATGCTTACATGGGGATCCTGAAGACGGCCAGACCCATCGAACGCGGGTCAGCCAGCTAGCTCGACCCTGTTCTTCCCGGAGCGCTTTGCAACGTACAGCGCGGCATCGGCGGATGCGATGAGGCGCGAACCGTCGGCATCGGACGGGTCGAGCTCAGCACCTCCGATGCTCACGGTCGTTTCGACAGGGACCGTGCTCGATTCGTTCGCACGTCGGATGCGCTCAGCCACCACGACGGCGCCATCCGCGGTGGTCTCTGGCAAGATCACCGCGAACTCCTCGCCGCCGTAACGGGCGGCGATATCGATCGACCGAACCGACGACTCGATGGCACGTGCTGTGGCGCGCAGCGACTCATCACCCGTGCCATGCCCAAAGCGGTCGTTCACCTGTTTGAAATCGTCGATGTCGATCATGAGCAGCGATAGTGCGTGACCGTATCGCCTGGAACGAGCGACTTCCTCAGAGAGCCGGGCGTCGAATCCTCGACGGTTCGCAAGTCCGGTTAGCGCGTCCATCTGGCTCTCATCCGCGCGACTCTGAAGCTCCGAAATCTTGCGAGCAGTCATCACCACGGTGTCCCGCCCAATGCTCAGGAGCGCCAGCAAGCCGGCTGCCGCGATACCAGCGGTGGGCCAGCCAAAGAGCCCGCCGGTTGCGACCGCTGAGATCGTGAGCGTTGCGCCGAACGTCAATCCGAGGATCCATGTGGTCATCGAACCGGAACCAGCGAGTCCGGCAGCCTGCCGTCTTCGCCCGGTTGAAGCACCAATCAAGCGCACGCAACATGCGCCGGAGAGGCCGAGTAGTGTGATAGCTGTCCACGCCCGATCGATCGTGTTTGCGGCGCCGAAAGCGGTAAAAGCGGCGAGCAGCCAGAGCAGCGATTCCGGGACTTGCCCTGGCATTCGAACTCTGGCAATGGTGGCGATGGCCTCGCATCCGCGAGCGAGGGAGAGTACGGCAATCGCGCCGGCAAGGAACTGCACCGGGGCGGTAGGCGTCTCGCCCGCAAGGAGATCCGCAGCGAACGGTTGCGCGATTCCGAGCAAGCCAGCAGCCAGGAGAGCGGACCATTCGAAGCCGTCCTGGGCAAACGAAGCAACGGCCATGCCAAGAGCAAGGAAGATCCAGACAAGAGTTGAAGATTCAGGAGTCGTCCGTCCCGAAAAGTCTGTCAACAGCGCGATGCCGCTGGCGATTGCCAACATGCCGACTTCGATCAGGCGACCGTCTGTCGACCAGAGAGATGAAGACGAGGTCACACGCAGAGTGGCCATGGTTCGGCTCGCTCGAACTCGCTAGCGCACCTCGTCGCCATTCGGCCAGAAGTGCGGGCCGCCATGTTGCTGATCGCAGAAGAGGATCGACGTTTCGGTGCGGTCGATTTCGACTGGCGGCATCGTTGCCAGGTCAGATCGCCCAACTGCCGGGAATCCCTTTGGCGCCTGATGCGTCATCTGCTGGCAAAGCGCATGTTCCATTTGGTCGTCGAAGGCATAGACACCGCGCCGTCCTCCGCCTCCCGATCGGCGTCCGCGGTTGCGCTCCCTCGATCCGCCGTCGGAATCGCTTCTGGGGCCGCCCTTGCGTTCGTTTTTGTCCTTGTCGCGGCTGCTCGGGTGCTTGCCGTGTTGTCGTTCCTCGCCGTCCACCGTGCGTTCCTCTCTTGCCAAGACCGTGCCGTCGCACCCCGTTTGGAGGGAGCCCGGTGTCATGGTCATGGTACAATCGCTGGCTGATTCGGCGTCGGGAACGGGCCCCGATGGCCCCTCGCATTCGAGCTTTTCGAAGACGATCGAACGACGTCGGAGTTCCCTGAGTGGCAAAACAGATTGGAATCGACCTCGGCACCGCGAACGTGCTGGTTTTCGTTCGTGGCCGTGGAATCGTGATCAGCGAGCCGTCGGTCGTTGCCATTTCCGCCAAAGATGGAAAAGTGAAAGCTGTTGGCCTGGAAGCGCGCGACATGCTCGGCCGAGAGCCGCGCGAGACCATCGAAGTGGTCCGTCCCATGCGTGACGGCGTGATCGCCGATTACGTGGTCACACAGGAGATGCTGCGCTATTTCATCAACAAGAGCTGTGGCCGGTTCTCATTGGTGCGTCCCGAAGTCATGATCTGCGTTCCCGCGGGTGTGACCGGAGTCGAGCGGCGTGCGGTGCGTGACGCGGCATTGAACGCCGGAGCTCGCAAGGCGTTTCTCATCAGCGAACCACTGGCGGCAGCAATCGGCGCGCGGATCCCGGTTGCCGACCCCTCGGGCAACATGATCATCGATATCGGGGGCGGCACGACCGAGGTTGCGGTCATTTCGCTCAACGGCATCGTCGTCGCGCGCTCGCTGCGCGTGGGCGGCAACAAGTTCGACGAAGCGATCGCGAACTTCATCAAGCGCAAATACAACCTGCGCGTCGGGGAGCGGACCGCGGAAGAGATCAAGATTGCCATTGGCAGCGCAATGCCAGTCGATGAGGATGTGGTGATGGAGGTGCGCGGCCGCGACGAAGTTGCCGGTCTGCCCCGCACGATCCAGATCCATGCCAATGAGATCACGGATGCGATCACCGAACCGCTGGAAGCGATCATCGGAGCGGTTCGCGCGGTTCTCGAGGAAACGCCTCCAGAACTCTCCTCCGACATTATCGACAAGGGCATGATCCTGACCGGAGGCGGCGCGCTCTTGCGCCACTTGCCGGATCTGCTGACCGAGGTCACCGGCGTGCCGTGCTACGTTGCCGACGATCCGCTGGCATGTGTCGCGATCGGCACCGGTCTCGCGCTCGAGCACATGGATATCCTTCGCGATAGCCTCGAAGAGCCGTAAATCGGCGAACATTTCACTTGCTCAGACACCGAGGGGTCAGCCATGAGATTGGAACGGGCCAGCGGGATTCTGGCGCACCCGACATCGTTTCCGGGACCGCATGGTGTCGGGGACATGGGACAGGGCGCCTATGAGTTCGTCGACTGGTTGGCGCTTGGAGGCCAGTGTTACTGGCAACTCATGCCGCTCTCTCCGGTTGGCTACGGCGACTCGCCATACTCCGGGCTTTCGGCGTTCGCTGGGAACCCGCTGCTCATTTCGATCGACGGGCTTGCGTTTCTCGGACTGGAGACGGGCGGGGATTCGCGCGGGTTCAACGAGCACGAGGTCGACTACGGCGCTGCCGGGGCGTACAAGTACGCGGCGCTGCGGACGGCATTCGAGTCGTTCAAGGAACGGGGATCTCCCGAACTGCGCGCACAACTGAGCGCATTCGAAATAGCACAGGCATCCTGGTTGCGTGATTTTGCGTTTTTCATGGCGCTGAAACGCCGCTTCCGCGAGGTTTCCTGGCAGGACTGGCCAGACGAGATCCGCCTGCGAGATCCGAAGGCCCTCGCCGCTCTGGCGGCTGAGATGGTCGACGAAATCGACTTTCACGCGTTCATCCAGTTCCTCTTTCGGATCCAGTGGAGCGCGCTCAAGCGATATGCAAATGAGCGCGGTATCCAGATCGTCGGTGATATCCCCATTTACGTGGCGCTCGACAGCGCCGATGTTTGGGCGAATCCGAGTCAGTTTCGGCTGACGCCCGATCGCCGGCCGGAAGTGGTTTCCGGAGTTCCGCCCGATCTGTTTACCGCTGACGGCCAGCTCTGGGGCAACCCGGTCTTCGACTGGGCTGCCATGGAGACCGATGGGTTCGCCTGGTGGATCGAGCGCGTGCGGCGCCTGACCGAGCTGGTCGATGTGGTGCGTATCGACCACTTTCGGGGATTGGCGGCTGGCTGGGTGGTGCCAGCGGGCGATTCCACTGCCCGTGGCGGGCGTTGGGAGCGCGCGCCTGGAGCGGCGCTTTTCCATGCGATCGAAGCCGAGCTCGGTCATCTGCCGATCGTCGTCGAAGATCTGGGGATCATCACGCCGGATGTCGATGCGCTTCGCTTCGAGCTTGGACTGCAGGGAATGAAGGTGTTGCAGTTTGCCTTCAACGGCGATCCGGACAACGCCTACCTGCCGCACAACTATGAGCGAGATTGCGTCGTCTACACCGGAACGCATGACAATCAGACCACGATCGGCTGGTTTCAGTCATGCTCGGAGAGCGAGCGTCAGCAGGTCCAGACCTATCTGGGAGCCGACGGCAGCGATATCGCCTGGGACTTCATTCGGCTTGCGTTCGCATCGGTGGCCGACCTGGCTATCGTGCCATTGCAGGATGTGATGCGCCTGGGTGACGAGGCCCGCATGAACCGCCCAGGTATTGCATTTGGCAATTGGAAGTGGCGTTATCTCTCCCATCAACTCAATGACGGGTTGGCGCGCGGGTTGCGCGAGCTTGCAGGGGCCTATGGGCGGCTGGATCGCCCACCTATCGAGCGAACGTACGATCCATTCGACTACAGCGCCCCGGGTGCAACGCATCGTTTGTTCGACCGGTTCGATCCCAAGGCTTGAGCGACTTTTCGCTGCTATTGGGCAACCGGCACTAGAATGTCCTCGACATCCAATCAAGATCCCGATCCGGAGGAAACTCGATGAGCAAAATCGGCGGTTTCACCTTCGTGCTCCATTCGCACTTGCCGTATGCGCGTCAGGCGGGCATGTGGCCGCATGGCGAGGAGTGGGTGCACGAGGCGATAGCAGAGACCTATCTTCCGCTGTTGAATGCCCTCTACGACCTCAAAGAGGATGGGATCCGCTTCAAGCTCACCATCGGGGTCACGCCAATTCTGGGCGAGCAGCTTTCCGATCCAACGATCATCGAGCATTTCATCGGCTATGCGGCCGAGCGGTCCGCCTGGGCGGAAGACGATATCGATCGGTTCGAAGAAACAGGTGAGACCGGGCTGCGAGATCTCGCGCGGTACTACCACCACTTCTACGCAAGAGCGCTGACATCGTTCCAGGATCGATTCAAGAGCGACCTGCTTGGCGCGCTTGCGGTTTTGCAAGACGAAGGCTACGTCGAAATCGCCACGTCGGCGGCGACCCATGGGTACTTGCCGCTGCTCTCGCGCGATTCGTCGATCTCCGGGCAGCTGGCAACCGGCGTCAAAGCCTATGAGAAGCGGTTTGGCGCGCGTCCGCGCTCCATTTGGTTGCCGGAGTGCGCATACCGCCCGGCGTACCTCGAACCCACTGCGGACGGCGAGATCCGCCGACCCGGGATCGAGAGTTTTCTCGCAAAGTTCGGTCTGCAGGAGTTCTTCAGCGAGACGCATTCGGTGGAGGGCGGGAACCCGGTAGGCAAAGCGGCCGGAGAGGCCATCGGCCCGTACGGTTCCGTGACTCGCACCTACTCGCCTGAACTCGAAGCGCACGAGATCGATGAACCTCGCACGACCTTCCAGCCCTATTGGGTCGGCGACGAGCCAGGTAAAGTGGCCGTATTGGCCCGGAACAACGACACGGGCCAACAGGTCTGGTCGGCCACGTTTGGGTATCCGGGCGACTATTGGTACCGGGAGTTCCACAAGAAAGACGCTACCTCCGGTCTGCAGTACTGGCGGGTTGGGGGCAGCGGGCTCGATCTCGCCTTCAAGCCGCTCTACGAGCCGCACCGTGCCGCAGAGCGGGTCGAGGAACATGCGGAGCACTATGCGTCGTTAGTGCGACGGTTGCTGACCGAGTACTACGATGCCAACGGACAGTACGGCATCATCAGCGCGGCGTATGACACCGAGCTGTTCGGTCACTGGTGGTTCGAAGGCGTCGACTGGTTGAAGGCTGTGCTGCGCCGCCTGTCGCAGGCGCCCGAAATCGAACTGACAACAGCCAACGAAATCGTCACCAATCACCCGCCGAGCCGGGTCCTCGCCTTGCCCGAGAGCAGCTGGGGCGCAGGCGGTGGCCATTTCACCTGGCTCAATTCGGACACGCAATGGATGTGGCCGAAGATTCACGGCGCCGAACTCCGCATGGAACAACTGGTCGCCTCCTCGACGGGCGCCATCGGTTCAGAGCGAGAGTTCCTGAACCAGGCAGCGCGCGAGCTCCTGCTGCTCGAAAGCAGCGACTGGCCGTTCCTGGTTACGACCGGTCAGGCGCGTGAGTACGCCGTCGAGCGATTCGAAGACCACCTGACTCGCTTCGATCAGTTGGCCGAAATCATCGAAATGGGCCGGACCGAAGAACCTGAGTCGGTGGCATTCTTGCGGGATCTGCAGGATCGGGACAATCCCTTCCCTAACATCGACTATCGGGACTTCAAGGCCCATCAGGGCAGCGTCTAGCAAGCAAGTAGCAAGCGACATGCATGAGCGCTCAAAGAGCGCTCTTCGTCTTTGTGGCTATTTCAGGCTGTTCAGCGGGAGCCATGCCCAGTCCGGGCGGCTGCTGAGTTCGTACCTAACCTCGTAGAAGGCCTTGTCGGTCTCGAGTGCGGCAATGACCCTGGAGAACTCGTCGTCATCGAGCGGGGCGATGGGGACCGGTGCTTTGGCAATTGCCGTCCGATATGCGGCAAGGAAACGCGCTCTGGCGTCCTGCTCCCAATGTTCGAGCCACGCGCGTGAGGCTGCGTCGGCCTGCACATCATGGGAACTGGCGACGACACCTACCGCGTAGTTGATCGACCGCAGCATTCCCCCCACGTCACGCAGAGGGGAGTACTTCGCTTCTCGCTCATACGCCGGTCGATGTGGTTCGCCTTCGAAGTCGACCACGAGCAGGCGGCCGTCCTTGGTGACCAGCACCTGCCCGAGGTGATAGTCACCATGCACTCTCGTCTTGTAGAGCCCGGAGAGCAATTCGAACCAGGTCGCGCGTTCGTTCCAATCGCGAGGGCTCGCCAGGTAGTCTGCCGCTGCCTGGCGCGAGCGATCGGGCAGCGCGCGAAGTCGTTCGCCAGTAATCCAGTCGGTCTCCTCCGCTGAACGAAGAAATGCCGCCCGCCATGATTCGATATCGGCATCGGAGATCGGTTCGGGTGCAAGCGGTGACACCTCGGGCGCGGACGCTAGCGCGACGTGCATCTCGCCGGTCACCCGACCCATCCCATCCATGAAGTCGAGCGATCCGTCTTGCCCGTGCCGCAACAGGTCTGTCAATGCGGTCCACGTATCACGATGATCGCCCACATGTTGTTGCACCAACATGAGCGGGATATCGCCGTGCTCGCCACGATAAGTGGCGGCAGCGATGAGCTTGGGAATCGACGCGAATCCGGCGTCAGAGGCCAGATACCGGTTCATGTCGACTTCGATGTTCTGACCCACTTCGAGGCGGCGGTAGAGCTTGGCAATGGCTTGCTGGCCATAGGCGATGGATGAGTTGCTTTGCTCGAAGGTTGTGGCGGCCGACTGGGTTCCCGCGGCGAGCACAAATGGCATCCCATCCCGCATCCATGGCTCGAATTCGAAGACTCCGTGGTTGCCTTCGAGGTTCGATCCCTGGCCTGCCTCGACCAGGAAATCGCGGAACAGCGGATCGCCAATAGCGTCCTCGACCCATAGTGCTTCGGAGTCCGAATGAATTGACGCAATCGTCGAGGAAGCCGGGGTTTCCGCCCGATGGACGGTCATGGGGACGAAATAGCGCCGCGACTCACCGACCTGATAGTCGATCCCGATCAAAGCGAGAAGGATCTGAACTCCCTGTCGACCGACGACGGCAGCATCGACCAGCTGGAAATCGGCGATCGGCCGCAGCTTGTCGGCGTACCACCGCTTCTGGTCGAGATAGGCGGGAAGGCCGGCGGTAATTGCCTGCCAAAGAGCGTCATCGATCACGCCGCGAAATCCTTGCGCTCGATCAACCTGCCGTCGCTGGATGCAATGGGGAAACCTCGAACCAATAGTAGCCGAGTGGCCCAATTACGAGTGGGTAAGGTGAATCGGTCACAGTCGGGAACACGGTACCCCCAAACGCCTCCGTCAGCGTCGAGCCTGCGAGGTTCGAGAGGTCGATCGACACGCTCTCCACCCGATCCGAAAGATTGGCGATGCAGAGCATCGTGTCGCTTTCCCATCGCCGGGTATAGACGAGAATCGCAGGATTCTCGGGCAGGATGAAATCGATCGTTCCACGGCCAAACGCCTTGTGTTCCCGCCGAATCGCGAGGATCTTGCGCGTCCAGTTCAGCAACGACGAGGGAATTCCTTCCTGGTCCGCCACATTGACATGTTCGTATCCGTAGATCGGGTCGTTGATGATGGGCGCCCAGAGCTCGCTCGTGATCGAGAAACCGGCGCTCTTGTCGGCGGACCATTGCATTGGCGTGCGCACTCCATTGCGGTCGCGTAACCAGATGTTGTCTCCCATGCCAATCTCATCACCGTAGTAGATGCACGGTGATCCGGGCAGCGAGAGCATGAGCGCGTTGATGAGCTCGATCGCCTGGCGGTTGTTGTTCATGAGCGGAGCCAGGCGACGCCGGATGCCGAGATTGCTCTTCATGCGCGGATTCGGCGCGTAGACATTCCACATGTACTCGCGCTCGTCGAGCGTGACCATCTCGAGCGTCAATTCGTCGTGGTTTCGGAGAAAGGTTCCCCACTGGCAGTCCGGGCGGATCTCGGGCGTGCGGCGCAAGATGTCGATGATCGGCGCGCGGTCCTGCCGGCTCATGGCCATATAGAGCCTGGGCATGACCGGAAAATGGAACCCCATCTGGAATTCGGGATCGTCAGCTGAGCCGAAGTATTCGACAACATCCTCTGGCCATTGATTCGCCTCGGCGAGAAGGATCTTTCCCGGGAACTCCGTGTCGACCATCTTGCGCAATTTCTGCAAGAACGCGTGCGTTTCTGGCAGGTTTTCGCAGTTGGTGCCTTCCCGTTCGTACAAGTAGGGAACCGCGTCGCACCGAAAGCCATCCAACCCGAAGTTCAGCCAGAATCGCGCGACATCCAGCATTTCCTCGTGGAGAGCGTCGTTGTCGTAGTTGAGATCTGGCTGATGGTAGAAGAATCGATGCCAGAAGTATTGGTTCGCAACTGGATCGAACGACCAGTTCGACGCCTCGGTGTCGATGAAAATGATGCGCGCGCCACTGTACCGGGTCGGGTCGTCGCTCCAGACGTAGTAGTCACGTTTTGGCGAGTCCGGATCGCTCCGCGCTTCCTGGAACCAGCTGTGCTGATCAGAGGTGTGGTTGAGGACCAGGTCGGCCACGACCTTCAACCCGCGGGCGTGCGCCGCCTCGATGAAGGTGATGAAGTCGCCAACCGAGCCGTAGTCCGGATGAATGTTCAGGAAATCCGCAATGTCGTAGCCGTCGTCCATGTTTGGCGAGGGATACATGGGGAGCACCCAGATGCAGTCGACCCCCAGATCACGGATGTAATCGAGCTTCTGCGAAAGCCCGCGAAAATCACCCTTCCCGTCACCGTTGGAATCGAAGAACGAGCGGACCGGCACCTCGTAGAAGACCGCGTCTTTGAACCACAGAGCATCGTTCGACGGCATCGCTTGCGTGTCTCTCCCCGAATCCGCTTCGGCTATATGCGACTCGATGGCGCGGATAGTAGAGCTTTTTCAGGTGGGGCGAAAAGCCGATGCCCAGTTACGTATCGATCTCTACATAATCGTGGTGTTGCCACTGGCGCAGGTGGAGGATGTGGGCCGGTTCCTTTCCAGGGTCGAGCCGCACATACTGTGATCCGCCAGTCCAGAAATACCGCTCGCCGGTGACGAGATCATGCGATTCGTACTGCTCATCCGGCGGCATCCCAAAATCGTCGACCGGAAAGTGGATCATTGTTTCGTGTGTCTGGAACGGGTCCAGATTGACGACGACGAGGATGTTGTCGGACTTGTCGGCGGTCTGCTTTCCATAGACCAGAATGTTGTCATCGTCGGACCAATAGAACCGCAGATTGTCGTACTCGTGGAGAGCAGGATGCTCTCTGCGGATTTGGTTGACTCGGGCGATGTCGGCGCGAATGTTGCCTGGGCGATCCCAGTCCCAAATCTTGAAGTCGTACTTCTCAGAGTTCAGGTACTCCTCCTTGCCGGGCACCGGGGTCGCTTCGCAGAGCTCGAAACCGCTGTAGATGCCGTACACGCTGGAGAGGGTCGCCGCCAGGACGGCACGGATCTTGAATCCTGGTCGGCCGCTCTCCTGCAGGAAGTAGGGCAGGATGTCCGGCGTGTTCGTGAAAAGGTTGCCGCGCATATAGTCCGAGACAGGCGGGGTAGTGAGTTCGGTGAAGTAGTCGATGATCTCCTGCTTGAAGTTGCGCCAGGTGAAGTAGGTGTAGGACTGGGTGAACCCTGCCTTCGCCAACCACTTCATCAGCTTGGGTCGAGTGAATGCCTCCGAGAGGAAGATCGTCTCTGGGTGAACCGCCTGGATGTCCGCGATCATCCATTCCCAGAACGCAGTTGGTTTGGTGTGCGGATTGTCTACGCGGAACGCGGTGACGCCCTGATCGATCCAGAAGAGAATCACCCGCCGCATTTCCTGCCAGAGCTCCGCCCACTCAGGGTTGCTGAAGTTGAGCGGATAGACGTCCTCGTAGCGCTTTGGCGGGTTCTCGGCGTATTTGATCGTTCCGTCTGGGCGGATGTAGAACCAGCTTCGATGGTTCTTCGACCAGGGGTGATCGGGAGAGGCATTGATCGCGAAATCGAGCACGAGCTCGATATCACGGCTCCGGGCGATCTCCACCAGCCGCCGAAAGTCCTCCAGCGTTCCGAGTGACGGCTCGACCGCGTCATGTCCACCAGCCTCGCTTCCGATTGCGTAAGGCACGCCGGGATCGTGCGGACCAGCGTTCAGGGTGTTGTTCGGACCCTTCCGGTTGGTGTGGCCGATGGGGTGGATGGGCGGGAAATAAAGCGTATCGAATCCCAGCTCCTGGATGTAGTCGAGCCGATCGATGACATCGTCGAACGTGCCGCTCTTCCCATGGACCGTCCCCGCGGAACGCGGAAAGAGCTCATACCAGGCTGCATATCGGGCGCGGGCGCGGTCCACGGTCGCCTGCAATGCATGGCGATACCAGACGCGCTCAGTCTCTGGAATGGCCGCGCGCATCAGCTCGGCCAGACGCTCTGACGTGAGGTGCTGAACTGCCTCCGCTTGCGACTCGGCCGTGGCCGCAACATCCCAGAAATTCTGGATCGAGGTCGAGCCTGCTCCTCCCTGATCGATGGCGCCCTGGAGAAGCTGGAGCCCTTCGGCAACCTCGAGCTGGACATCGAGCCCGGCCGAGAACTTCTTCCCGATCTCCTCATGCCAGGATCGATAGTGATCTGGCACGGCGGCGATGGTGTAGTCGTACCGGGTGTTCTCGGTCACGATGAACGAGCCGATCCATCGATCGTTGTCCACATGCGACATTGGCGACGCGAGCCAATCGGGGGAGTACCACGGTTTGAAAAGGAGTTCCGCCGCGATCTTCTCGTGACCGTCACGAAAAATATCGGCTGTGACGACTATGGTATCGCCCACCTCACGCTTGATCGGATAGCGGCCGCCATCGATCTCAGGGGTGACCGACTCGATGCGGATGCGGCCGTGGTCGGCACGATCGAGCGAATGAACCCGCGCAGCCTGAACCAACGGGGATACATCGGTCATCTTGGGCATCTCTCCTGGCATGGGTGAACCTGCCGACGATCTCTCGTGACGTTGGATCAATTCTCCAACAGTATGGCAATCGGTGCGTTCGCCAACCGAGTAGCATTGTCTCGCGCAGCGCGGCGTCGACCAGACACCGCATTGCCGCGTTCGAGTTTCCGGGAGAAGTTGCGTGATCCAGAAAACGCTCGGGCTCTTGCCTGGGACGCCGTGGCCGCTTGGAGCCACCTTGCGTGACGGCGGTGTGAACTTCGCTGTCTATTCTGAACATGCAGAGAAGATGCTGCTCGCCGTCTTCGAAGGGGAAGGGGATGCGGTCGAGTTCGACGCGGCGCTCCCGGCGCGCACAGGATTCATTTGGCATGGATTCCTGCCGAACGCCGGGCCCGGCCTCCGCTACGGTTTCCGGGCCAATGGGCCGTTCGACATCGATCGCGGTCTCCGATTCAACGTCTCGAAACTCTTGCTCGATCCCTATGCACGCGCCATCTCGGGCCACCTGACCTGGGACCACTCCGTTCATGATTACGACCGCGAGCTCAACGACCACACGGTCCGCAATCACGCGAACAGTGCCGATAGCGTGCCGCGTTCAGTCGTCGTCGATCCCGCATTCGATTGGCAAGGGGTCGAGCCCCCGCGCCGCTCAATGGCCGACACGATCATCTACGAGACGCATGTCAAGGGTGCAACCAAGCTCCATCCACTCGTGCCGGAGGAGATGCGCGGCACCTACGCCGGGTTGGCTCACCCCGTGATGCTCGAGCATTTTCGATCGTTGGGCATTACCGCGGTTGAACTCTTGCCAGTGCACGAGTTCGTCGACGAGGAGTTTCTCGTCAAGAAGCGGCTGGTCAACTACTGGGGCTACAACTCGATCGGTTTCTTTGCGCCAGCGGCCCGATACTCGATGTCTGGCGATGGAGGAGAGCAGGTTCGCGAGTTCAAGGAGATGGTGCGCAGCCTCCATAGCCAGGGAATAGAAGTCATCCTGGACGTGGTCTACAACCACACCGGCGAAGCCGGGAAGGATGGTCCGACTCTGTCGTTCCGGGGGCTGGACAATCTCACCTACTATCTGCGCCCGGCCGACCACCCGGCCGAATACGAGAACTTCAGCGGGACTGGCAACACCTTCAACACTCAGCATCCGGCCGTCGTCGCCCTGGTGATGGATTCGTTGCGGTATTGGGTCGAGGAAATGCATGTCGACGGATTCCGATTCGACCTGGCGACATCGCTCGGACGAGATTCGGGGGGATTTGAGACCTGGTCACGCTTGTTCACCGCCATGTATCAGGACCCGGTGCTGCGGACTGCGAAGTTGATTGCCGAGCCGTGGGATATCGGCCCGGATGGGTACCAGGTCAGCCGCTTTCCAACGAGGTGGAGCGAATGGAACGATCGTTTCCGCAACACCACGCGCTCGTTCTGGTTGGGTCACCAGGCAACGCTCGGTGAGTTCGCCTTGCGGCTGACCGGTTCGGCCGATTTGTTCGATCGACCGGGACGCGGGCCTCTTTCGACCGTCAATCTCGTCACCTGCCACGACGGTTTCGACCTGACCGATCTTGTCTCCTACAGCCAGAAGCACAACTGGGCTAATGGCGAAGAAAACCGCGATGGCTCGAACGACAATCTTGGCTTCAATTACGGTGTCGAGGGCCCAACAACCGATCCCGAAATTCTCGACGCGCGCTACCAGGCGCGTCGCAATCTGATTGGAACCCTCTTGCTGAGTCATGGCGTACCGATGCTGCTGGGCGGAGACGAACTGTCGAAGTCGCAGCTGGGGAACAACAACGCCTATTGTCAGGACAACGAAACGACATGGCTCGACTGGACTCTGGACGAGCGGGAGGCAGCCTTTCTCGAATTCGTACGGCATGCGATAGCGTTGCGGAACGCGCACCCGGCATTGCGCCCGCTGCGCTACGTCGAGTCGGAGATCCCGGTGCCACACGAGCCCGGTGTGGTGAGCTGGCGAGACGCTGACGGCACAGAACTGATGCCGGGGACGTGGAGTCGGCAGGAACCGCGTGTGCTCATGCTCACGGTCGAGGCGTCGCGCGACTTGCCGCCGGACCAGTCGGAAACGCTGCTCATCATGTTCAACGCCTCGAATGACGACACCAGGTTCCGCGTGCCACGACTCGGACGAAGGCGCAGAACGGACTGGCACGTCGTGCTGGATACCGCAGACATCGAGGGATGCTCTGACGCAGTCTTGGCCGGTGGGCGAGACACTATCGTCAGCGGTTGTTCGATACTCGTTGCCGTTGCGAGATAGGCGAAACGGTCGAGTCTGGTACCATGGGTGGCTGCAAATCGAGGGAGGAGCCATCATGGCATCGACGTATTCATTCGATATTGTGTCGTCGTACGACCACCAGGAACTCAAGAACGCGGTCGACCAGGCACGGCGCGAAGTAATGCAGCGGTACGACCTGAAAGACACCAAGACCACCATCGAAGAAGAACCAAAAAAGCTGACAATCAACACCAACACAGAAACGTCGTTGCAGGCAGTCACCGATCTGATCGAGTCAAAGTTCGTGCGGCGTGGGCTTTCACTGAAGATTCTTGACTACGGACCAATCGAACCCGCGAGCGGAGGCAGAGTTCGACAGGTTGTGACCTTGAAGGAAGGAATCTCCGAAGATCTGGCGAAGCAAATCAATCGCCGCATCAAGGACGAATTCAAGAAGGTCAATTCGCAGATTCAGGGCGATTCTGTGCGGGTTCAGGCCAAGAGCAAGGATGATCTCCAGGCGGTGATTACTGCGTTCAAGGACGCCGACTATCCGGTTGCGCTCCAGTTCGTGAATTACAGGTAGAGCACGTGAGTTCCACTTTGACGCCAGGCGGAGTTGGCCGCTCGTTCAGTGTCGTCACGCTCGGATGCGCGAAGAATCGGGTCGATTCCGAGGGAATGGCCACGCTGCTACAGCAGCGTGGATATGCCGAGCATGAAGAGCCGGACGATGCGGATGTCATCATCGTCAATACATGCGGCTTCCTCGGTGCAGCGCGCGCGGAATCGATCGAGACGCTGCAGGATCTTGTCGACCAGCGCAATCCTGGACAGTTCATCGTGGCCGCCGGTTGCCTTCCAGCCTTGCGCGATTACTCGCTCGACTTGCCGGCGGGTGTCGACAAGGTGCTCACCACCCGCGAGTGGTTCCGCATCGGCGACACGGTCGGCGATCTTTTTGGCGAGGCGCCGCAACCGCAGCTTGCCGGTTGCGACGGCTTGACCACCACCTTCACGCATCAGCATGCTGGTCCGTCCGCCTATGTGAAGATCGCCGACGGTTGCGATCATGCCTGCGCGTTTTGCACGATCCCGACGATCAAAGGCGGCCAGCAGAGCAAGCGTCCTCTCCATGTCATCCAGGAGATCGTAGATCTCGTCGCGCTGGGCTCGAAAGAGATCGTGCTCGTGTCGCAAGACACGATTCGATATGGCGCCGATCTGGGCATGAAGAATGGAATTGCCGACCTGATCGATATGATCGGCGAGCAGGTGCCCAATCTGCCGTGGCTGCGGCTGCTGTACATCTATCCCAACCCGATCGTGCTCAAGATGATCGACGCGCTCGCCCGGCATGAGATGGCGGTCAACTACATCGATATGCCGCTGCAGCACGCGCACCCGGCGGTGCTGAAACGCATGTTGCGGCCGGCCAATCTCGACTTGACCCGGCGCATTCTCGACCATGCGCGAACGACGTTGGACGACGTAGTGCTGCGCACCACGCTCATTACGGGATTCCCGGGCGAAACCGACGAAGAGTTCGAGTATTTGCTCGATTTTCTGGAAGAACAGCAGTTCGACCACGTCGGGGTCTTTACATACTCGCCCGAGCCCGGCACCGTTGCGTTCGACATGGCGGATCCCGTTCCGGCAGAAGTCGCCGAGGAACGCCGAAACGCCATCATGGAGCTGCAGCAGTCGATTTCGCATGAGCACAATCGCGCGCTCGAGGGAGTGACGATGCGCGTTCTGGTCGAGAGCATCGGCGAGGTCGAAGACGAGGACGGAAACACCACTCCCGTTTCGGTCGGACGAGCCTACCGGCACGCGCCGGAAGTCGACGGATTGGTCTTCATCGATGGAGAGCATCCAGTCGGCGATTTTGTCGATGCGACGATCTACGCGGGCACGGAATACGATCTCTGGGCAACCGCCGCCCCGGTCATCGAGGTTCGATAGCCAATCCGGATTCCACGGGCCAGACCCGCTGGAACATGGCCCACTGCTCGGGAGCGATTTCGATCGCTCCCTCGAGCGCGGCCACGACCCGTTGCATCCCAATCGTGACGTCGTCGGCTCGGTCGGAGGTTCGTTCGACGACAAAGGGTTGCTCGATCATGAGCGCGTGATCGCTCCCCAGACGTACCGTGAACATCGGGATGACGATTGCGCCGGTCTCCCGCGCGATTCGTACGGCGCCCACGGGCAGCGTCGTTTCTTCTCCAAAGAACTCGACCTGCACTCCGTTGACGAAGAAGTCACGATCTGAAAGCAGGCAGAGCACTTTGCCAGCCCGAACCCACTCGATCGCCTCTCGCACGCCAGAAGAGGATGCTTCGATGAGCTTGACATCGTGCGCTTGCCGCAGGAACGAAATGAACTCGAACGTGAATCGATTCGTGGTGCGTGCGGTCAGCGCCGCGATGGGATAGCCCCGGGCGCGAATGCTGCTGCCCATGCTGTCGAACGACCCAAGATGCGCGGTCAGAACAATGACGCCCTTACCGGCCGACAACGCCTCGTCCAGGATGCTCCAGTCGCCGTGTGTGACGCGAACGGAGTCGAGAAGCTGTCTGGGGCTTTGGTGGGGACTTCGAAGCATTGTGGCGACATTCAGCGCATTCGACTGAAAAACCGATCGCGCAGTGCGATGCACCCGCGCGGAATCAGGCGGCTCGTCCAGCACATGCGAGAGATTCGACTCGACGTTGGCGCGCCAGGACTTCGATACGAGGAAACTCAAATCACCGATGCGAAGCGCGACCCAATCGACAAGCAGGTCAGGAAGGAGCCGCACCAGCCAGGAGAGCGCTGCCGCGGCAAACGCGGCGAGGTAGAACACCGCGTCGCGGCGTTGGCTCTTTCGAAATTCGATTCGGGGGAGACTGGACCGCTCTTTCCGAGAAAGGCTCGTTGATGTCTCGTCTGAGTCCGTCATTCCGATGCCGATTTTGCTTGCGGGCCGTACGTGAGGATGGCGTCGTAGATCACCGGCAAACCACGAACAATGCTGAGAATCACCGATGCCCAAACGCAGGCCCACCCGAACCAGCGGAATGGGTCCCAGCCGTAGATATCGCCCAGCAGGGTGCCCGAGGAATCTCGCAGTTCGTAACCGACCAGACCGCCCAGGAAAACGAAGGCAAGCAGTTTCGCCCAGCCGTAGATCAATCGCATGGGGCGACCGGCTGTGAGCCACTCGGTGAACGCAGATCGGGCCATGTTGTCTTTGCCAAAGGGCGTCTTGCCTTCACCGTAGCCAATTGCGCGCAGCGAATCGACGAGAAAGCCTCGTGTGAGCATGAGGAGCGGGACCCAGATGGGAATGAGCCCGAGGTCCGCATACACGACCCAGAGCACATTTTCGGCGATGCGGTCACCCGCGATATCGAACGCCGCGCCGAGGGGGCCGGTCTCGTTGTAGCGGCGCGCGACCCAGCCGTCCAGACCGTCGAGTAGGATGGCTACGCCGATCGCGATGGCGGCGATGGCAATGGCGGTCACACCGCCACGGTAGAGAACGTAGACAGCAACGAAAAGCAGAATGAGACGGCCGATCGTGACGAGATTTGCCATGTGGCTGCCCTTACGCTCCTGACAGCGAACGAGGAGGCCGAATCCGACCTCCCCGTGATGCGCGCGATCGAGCGCAATCTACCAAAGCTGATCGACGACGGCTACCCAGGCCAGAACCTGGACGATGCAAAGCGACGCCACGATGAATCGGGCAGCGAACCGATCCCGTTTCCAGAGGAATGCGCCAAGCGCGAGTCCGATGACCATCGTCATGAAGACCCCGAACGGAATCCTCCAGAGCGTCGCATTCGAGACCCATTGGTCGACATCACCCGACGCATTGAGATGCCAGGGAATGGTGTTCGCCAGATCTCCGATCCCCCACCAAACGACCCCGCTCATCAACAACAGCCCGATCGCAGCCACACCGACGATAGTCGCGAGCGCTCCGTCCGAGATGGCCGGACGCGCGATACTAACCGCCGGTCTGGCCTGGCGTGACCGGTGCCGGGTTTTTCGACCCCGCCGTTGTGGAGGAGCGTCCTCGTAAACTCCAGCGTTGTCCCAATCCAGTTCTGCGGCCGGTTCTGCATAGAGATCGTATTGGCTTGCCGCAGCTGACCGTGGCGCTTGCTGGGCGGGATACTGCGGTTCCGGATAGTACGGTTCGCCGGCATACGAATCATCGTAGCCGCTGTACGGGTCGCGATACGGATCTTGCACCGGTCGTGTGCTTCGCGTCGGCACCCGGCTGCTCAACCGTGTCGGAGGTGTGCCGTATGTGCCTTGGCGAGACGGTTGCCGGGTCGGCGCACTCGGTGCATCGTAGTCGTCGTAAAGCGGATCGGGGTACGGACCTCGGCTACCCGAACGAGACCGCTGGGAAGATGACGTCGATTGCGAACTCCGCTTCGGCGTGCTCGGAACCGAATCATCCCAGGTTGGAATATCGAAATCGTCCCAGTCGCCTGAGTCAGAAGGTGGTTTTCGGCTGCTCACGTCCGCTTGCCTCATTCCTGCAACATCAACGCGGGGGCGCTGTTGCGGTTTGATGAGCATAGCATTTTCGAACGTGAGCAGCCGGAAGGCTACTCCGCCACAGGCGATGCGGATGGCGTCCCGTCGTCCTTGGTTTCGTCACTGGCTACGGGACTCGCTGGCACGACGGTCGGAGCAACCGTCGGGGCATCTGCGGGAGGAACGAACTCCTGGACGCTTGGCGTGGGTGTCGGCTTGACGACTGACGAAATCGATGCCGCCTCGCGTTGATCCGCCAACCAGCGGTCGGTTTCGGCGCTAATCGTCTGATCGATCTGTTCGTCGGTCAGGGCGCGATCGTTCTCATGCTCGAGCACCTGAATGATGTGCCAACCGAACTGCGTCTGGACCGGTTCGCTGATTGCGTCGGGCGCCAGCTCGAAAGCGACTTCTTCGAACGGCTCGACCATGACTCCGCGCGTGAACCATCCCAGATCGCCGCCATTCGGCGCGGTTCCGGTATCGATCGAGTTCTCCTCTGCCAGCTGCGCAAATGCATCGGGATCGGTCTGGAGGTCTTCGTAGAGCTTGTTCGCCAGCTCTTCGGTGCCAACCAGGATGTGCCGCGCATGGACCTGCTCGGCGGATTGGCCGACCTGTTGCGCAAAGTGGTTCGTCACGAGATCCCGCGCGAGCGCCGGTTTCGCTACCAGCCGCACGTAGTCGTCGTGATTCATATGTGTCAGGTCGAAGACTTGCTCGGAGTAGGTGTCGAAATTCGCGGTTGCGGTTTCGCGCACCTGGTCCTGATTCGGAGTCTGGGTCGGAACAGGCGTTGCGGCTGCCGGCGTGCCGGAACCAGGCGTTCCGCTCGTCGATGTTTCCACGACGGCTTCAGGAGAGCCGATTTCTCCGGCTGGTGTTGCGTTCGAGACAGGAGTCGACTCGGCAGCAACCGGCGTGCTCTCGGCGACCGAAGGTGAAGCGGACGGGGTTCCATCTTCGACTGCGGATGGGACAACCGGCGTACCTGAATCACCTTCCGGAGACGCAACAGCCTCGGGAGACCCGAAGTCCGGAGAACCCTGGGCTTCCGCCGTCGTGGTTGCCGCAAGGGAAACAGCGGTTTCTGTCGCCCATTCGGCTCGTTGCGGAATCAGCGTGGGTGTGTTCGTCGGAGTAAAGAGGGGCGCCTCCGGATTGGCGAAACGCTCGTCGATGAAGTTCTGAACATCCTCATCGGTGATTGCCAAGCCGAGCGAGTCCAAACCATCGAGGTAGACCTGATCGTCGATCATCGATTGGAGCGTGGTTGGATCGGTGTCTTTCGATCCCCACACTTCGTCGAGCTGGACCGATGCCTGTTGGGCCATCGCCAGATACTGCTGTTGCTGCTCCCCCTGGAAGAACGACGCGTACTGCTGATACTGGCTGATCTGATTGACGAGTACGTTCGATCGGTACTTCCAGTAATCCTCGCGGGTGATTTCGGTTCCATTGACGGTCGCGAGGACTTTCCGCGGTGTGAGGTAGTACTGATTCACCGCCTGGCCAACCAGCACCAGCGCGATGATCACCGCCGCGGCGCCGAGCACGCCGTACAGAATGCGCGTGTTCTTGTCGTCCTGCTGCCGTCGGGAGATTCGCTTCTTTGGCTGGCTCTTGTCGGTCAGCCTGGATTTCGACTGAGCTCCACCAGACCTGGCGCTCGTGGACGATCGACTTGAGCTCTTCGAAGTCGTCTTGGCTGATTGCTTCTCAGGCTGATTCGACTCGGGATTGGCCATGGGGCGTGCGTCTCTCCGGGCAGTTTGCCGTCAGCCGGCTCACACGTTCACATGCGAGCCGGCTGGGCCACTCATTCTCTGGGTAGGAACGTCTGCTAGAACCGGCCGGTTCCGCCGACGAACGGAAGCAGGGCAACGTGGCGAGCCCGCTTGATGGCGACCGTCAACGAACGCTGGTGCTTTGCGCAGGTACCGGTCTTGCGGCGTGGCTCGATCTTGCCGCGCTCAGAAATGTGGCGGCGCAGGCGGGGAAGGTCCTTGTAGTCGACCTCCTTGATGCCATCCATGCAGAAGGCGCAGACCTTGCGGCGCGAGCCGAAGCGGCCGCCGCCGAATCGACGTCCACCGCGTGGGCGCTCGCCCTCTCCGGCCGCGCCTTCAGGGCGAGGACCGCGCGAAGCAAACCGGCTTGGTCGCTCCCCTTCTTCGGTGGGAGCGGCAGAAGTCGTGGGTTCTTGAGTATCGGTCACGTGAGTCTCCTGAAAGAGTTCGTCGTCGTCGGTTGTCTAGAAAGGAATGTCGTCGACATCCCCCGAGTCGGGGAGATCGTCGAATCGGTCGGCGCTACCGCCGCTCTGCTGGGTTCGGCTGCCGGAGAAGCCGCCTTGCTGGCCCCCACCGAATCCGCTGCCGGATCCGTCGTTTCGGCCACCCACTAGCTGGACGTCATTGGCGGTCACGTCGAGGGATGTACGAAGTGAGCCATCGTTTCCCGTGTACTCGTTGGCTTCAAGTCGACCAGTAACTACGACTTGCCTGCCCTTCCCGAGATAGCCTTGGTCCATAAGCTTCACAAGGCCTTCAGCTTGATTCCCCCAGGCGGTGACTCGGAACCAGGTGGTTCGCTCTTGTTGCTGACCGTTCGAATCAGTCCAGCGCCGATTTGTGGCGACGCTGAAACGAACATTCAGTCGTCCGTTTGGGGTGTACCTCGTCTCGGGGTCGCTCCCAAGGTTGCCCATGAGCGTGATGTTTGCAAACGACATCGCTATTCCTCCTCGGCGGAAACGACCTCGATCTCGTCGGCGACGACTTCGACCTCACCGTCGGCATCCACCACAGCGACCTCGATCTCGTCTGCAACGACCTCGACTTCGCCCGCGGCGTCCACAACGGCAACTTCGACTTCATCGACCACCACAGCTTCGCCTGTGGCCGGATCCTCGGCTGTGACGATGGTTTCATCCGTGATCACGGTCTCGCCGGTTTCGGGATCGGTGGTTTCGGTGACCACTTCCTCTTCCTCGACGAAGATCGGTTCGCTGTCGAGCTGGAGGAGCAGGTGGCGAATGATGCGCTCGTTCAGACGAATCTCGCGCTCGATCGATTCGAGCCCCTCGGGCTGAATTTCGAAGTGATACAGCGTATAGAAACCGTCGCGCAGGTCGGTGCTCTCGTGCCGGATGGGATAGGCGAGGCGGCGACGTCCCCACGGAGACTCGTTGCTGCTGCGCAGGACTCGGCCGCCGGCGGCTTCGATGTATCCGCCAACGGATTGGGACGTCTCGATCAGTTCCTCCGGCGTGCCGTCGGGAACAGAAATCGACATCAACTCGTAAAAGCGCGCGCTGGAATCGGTGCGCAAGAGGAAGCCCCTTTCTCTGGAGCCGCCCCGTTTCCATTCGAACTCGCGTTGCGCCGGCGAGCGAACGGACGGAGCAGAAAGGCATATACCTCCGGCCAATCCGGAGGACAGGGGAGTATACCGCAGGACCGGCGAATCGGTCAGGTGTTATCGGCGCGAGGAACGCGGATCGAGCGCGTCGCGCAAGCCATCGCCGATGAAGTTGATGCTGAGCACCGCAAGGGCGATCAGGACGCCAGCGGGAACCCAGAGCCACGGCATCTGCTGCAAGACCGCGGCGGATTGGGCCGTGTTGATCATCGTTCCGGTGAAGCAGTTGTTGGAGCAACGGGCTGCAGCGAGCTGCGGTGCAACCGCCCGCCCGTGAGGCAGTGCAGCGCTGGCGGAGTTGCTGCTTGCGCGGGAGAGCGCTTCCGGGACCCTGGACTGGAGCGTGCATTGGTTCTCGACATGAATCGGGCAAGGCGGGATACTTGCTCGAGCGTCGAATTCGCCATGGTCGATCGAGGAGATTTGGGTGCAAACGAAACCACGGGATGTCGCTGATTTTCTGGCAGCGCGCGTGAAAAACGCGGCGCCGTCGCCCACGGTCGCGGTGTCGAATAAGGCGCGCGAGCTCAAGGCCCAAGGGATCGATGTCATCGATCTTGGCGGTGGCGATCCCGATTTCATCACCCCCGAGAACATTCGCCTCGCGGCAACTGAGGCGATGAATGCTGGTGACACGCACTATGTCGCCAGCAACGGCACGCCCGCGCTCAAAAAAGCGATAAGCAAGAAGCTGCTCGCGGACAACCAGCTCGAGTACGACCCGTCGGAAATCATGGTGACACCGGGCGGAAAGCAGGCGCTCTTTGCCGCCATGCTGGCGACGGTCGAAGAGGGTGTCGACATATTGCTGCTCGAGCCCGCGTGGGTTTCCTATGTCTCGATGGTGGAAATCGCGGGTGGCCGAGCCATTCCGGTTTCGCTCGATCCAGACAGCAATTTCCGAGTTACGCGGGAGTTGCTCGAGGCGGCCGTCACACCTGGCACCCGCGGATTGGTGGTCAACTCGCCGTCGAACCCGACTGGGCGTGTGCTGACGCTCGACGAAATCAACACGATCTGCGCGTTCGCTATCGAGCACGACATCCTCGTCTACACGGACGAGATGTACGAAAAGATCATCTACGGCGGACGAAAGCACTACAGCATCGCCAATTTCCCCGGAATGTGGGACCGCACGCTCACATTCAACGGGCTTTCCAAGGCGTA
>JAWKPF010000036.1 GCA_041390825.1 Thermomicrobiales bacterium | reverse complement strand
AATGAGGATGTTGACGTCCAGGAGGTAGACAGTCAATCCAGGAAATCCTCGAGATCGAGCTCTTCCTGGAGTTGCTTAACGAACTCAAACGTGACCGGCTCAGAATGTGTCGGTGGAATTTGCGGGATACCGTGCCAAGACGGCCATTCTTTTCGGTACAGCAGTGATTGCTGCAGCAATCGCGCTGTGAGCAACCCGATGGGTATGTCGTGCTCACGCGCATACGCGATGATCTCTGCGCGAGTTGGTTCGTCGATCGCGAGCGGAGAGCCCAGGTTGTCATCGGCCTCGACAGCGTTCAGAAGTCCGGTAAGCGTTTCGAGCGTGACCTCAGTGCCAGACTCGAGATAGACCTGGGGCAATCCACTCGGAAGCCGTGCAGGACCCAGATCACCATGATTACGGTGGGAGTCATTTGAGTGAGCACTGGAAGCGGCCGAGGGTTTTCCGAGCCCCTCGCGAACGAACGCGGCAGCCAATTCATTTGTGGACGTTCCGACATCGCGCGCTCGCTCGATGAGCTCACGCATGAGATCTTCGTCAAAATGGATGATCGTTTGCATTCATACACTGTCCTGGCGCCGTTCATGGATACGCTGAACCGATCATACGCCGAGTGTCCACAGCATCTCTACACTCCGGAAGCGCAACCTAAAAGTTGCATATCTGAGAGGTCGCTGGTACGATGATACGCAACTCATGAGTTGCGTATTGTTCGTCGTTCACCACAAGGACCAGACACCATGACCGTGACCATTCAGGATGCTGTCGAGCGCCAGCTCGTCATACCCGTCGCGCGCCAGCGCGTCTGGGATGCGATTACCAATCCCGATCAGATCGCGCAATGGTTCTGCCAGGACGCCGCGCTGACGCTCGAACCGGGAGCGCCGATTCTGTTCACCTGGGAGCAGTATGGATCTACCCGCGGCAGGGTCGAGGTCGTCGAGCCCCCGGCGCGGTTCGCGTTTCGCTGGGTGCCCATCGCGGATCCCGATCCCTCGATTCCATTCGATCAGACGCCGAGCACGCTGGTCGAGTTCTTCCTGGAGGAGACACCAGAGGGTACGCGCCTGACCGTGCGTGAATCGGGCTTCTCCAACCTGCCGGAAGCCGACCGTGAGCGCGCGCTGCGTGACAACACCGAGGGGTGGATCGAAGAGACCACCCACCTGCTCGACTTTCTCGTGGCGGAGGAGGCTCGCTGATGATCGCGCCGGTTTCCGCACCGACCCGGGATCCGAGCCAGGTTTTTCTTGCGCTCGCCGATCCAACCCGCCGGAAGATGATCGAGCAGCTCTCTGTGCTGGGACCGGTCACGATCACCCAGCTCACCGAGGTCTTCCCGATCACGCGTCAGGCGGTGACCAAGCATCTCGACACCCTGCACGACGCGGGGCTGGTGGAAACCGAGCGTCGTGGCCGGGAGCGGATCGTGACCTTCCGCCCCGAGCCGCTGCGCGAGGCGACCGATTGGGTCGCCGCGGTCGAAGCCCGTTGGGATCGCCGGCTGGCTGCGTTGGCGCAGTTCCTGGCGTCCGAATCCGAAGCTTTATAAGGAGAAGCCACATGACTGTATCTGTTCAGGACACCATCGAGCGCAGCATCGTACTGCCGAATCCCCGCGCCCGCGTTTGGGAAGCGTTGACCACGCCGGAGCAGGTTTCGGCCTGGTTCCAGGGGATTTGGGAGTTCGAGCTGAAACCGGGCGCGCCGATCCACTTCGATTTTGGTCCCCCGTACGGCGTTCATCGTGGGCGGGTGGAAGTCGTGGAACCAATGGACCGGGTGGTCTATCTCTGGACCCATGAGGGGCGGGATTGGGACGGGGCGATCCCGATCGACGATGTGCCGACCACGTTGATCGAATTCACACTGGCCGACGAGGGTGATGGCACCCGGTTGACCGTGATCGAATCCGGTTTCGCCGCGCTCCCGCCGGAGATTCGCGAACGTTCCCTGCTCGACAACACCGAAGGATGGGAAGAGCAGATGGGCAATATCGAGCGATACCTGAAATCGGAATAGACCAACCCACCGGAATCTCAGGATGCAAGCAAGACGTCCGTGCTCCCGGGCTGGAGAGCACGGACGTCTCGTGTGGGCGAGCTACCCGATCCGGACGGCGCCCCAGTAGCGGGGGGCGTAGTAGGAGGAGTAGATGCTGTCGATCGTCACGCCGGATTCGTAGTTCTCGGCGTGGATGATCATGCCGTCGCCGATGTAGATCGCGGCGTGCGAGATGCCGGCGCGATACGTGTTCTGGAAGAAGATGATGTCGCCCGGCTGCCACGCGCCATAGTCGACGAAGTATCCCGCCGAATAGGGTTGCGCCTCGACCGCGTGCGAGATCCAGATGCCGGTCGCCAAACCGACGACGTACTGCGTGAATCCTGAGCAGTCGAACCCGCCCGGACCGGCGCCGGCTGCGACATAGGGATAGCCGAGATACGACATCGCGATGCTCACGATGGTGGGTCCGACGGCCGGAGCGGCCAGGATTTCACCATACGGAAGCGCGTCTGGGTCGACCGCGGCCGGGGCAAAACCAATGACGGTTCCGCCGTCTGCTCCTCCGACGGGAATCATGCGCGTGGGGACCAGATAGGACGGAGACTTGGTGGAGGCGTCCGAGGATGGACTTGGGGCGGTAATGACGGGGAGTTCACGGGCGAGCGCTGGAAGCGCGGAGGAGAGCAGCAGGGTCGATCCTGCTGCAACGGCAACGATTGCACGACGTGCATGCTGCAACATGCGACGCCGCGCCTCGGCGCGGTGAGCCATCTATTCGGTTCCTTCCCTCTTCGTAGGACAACGGGCCGGACGAAAATGCGGATCGTCCGGATGACCCCCGCGGGGCCCTACGACGGTCGACGCTGACTGCAATCGCCCCCCGGCAATTGCCAGCCTGTCAGCGTTTGTCGATACGTCTCATCATCGAAATCGCTGCGTAGATACGCCGAATGGACGACTGCAACGTCAATTCGCTACGTTCGACCCGACATGATGAGGTAAGCATCGTAGCATGCGACAACATCGGCGAACAAGGGCGATATCCAGATTCGTGAAATTCCTCACAGAATCGCCTCAGGTTTCTCCCGATGTTGCCGAATGACGAATCCGAGCCATTGGGATGGGTACGGTACAATCGGTGCCTGGCAGACAGCCGTGATGTGGCCGCTGATTTGGCGGTCTGGCAGTTACGAGGGAGACGAGTTCGGATGGCGTACCGGTTTACGCTGGAAACTCCGCTGGCATACTCATCCGAAGCGGAAATCGCCATCACCAAGGCTCCGGCCACGCAGATCGTGACCAACCGCACCTCCTTTGCCGGTGGGTGGGACGAGCCTCGCACTGCGCTCACCGTCTCTGCCCCCGATCTTCGGGTCATCGGCACGCTGTTCGACTGGCTGAATACCGTCGAGCCCAAGCCGGATCTGCGCTTCGTCTTCTATAGCGGCCGCCGGGTTCACCTGGCCGACTATGACGAGGGGTCGCTCATTGCCGCGATTCGGCACGATCAGCCGTGGGTCGATCATTCGATTCCCAAGATCGGCGATCACATTGCCCAGCCATGGATTGGCCCGGAAGCAAGCCGTGGCCAAGCAATCGTCAACGCCGCCATCGCGGGAGATAGGGAAGCATTCATGGAAGAGTCGATCGTCGTCGTCGAAGAACCACGCGTCGTCATCGAGTCGGTCAATTACATGGCCATCAATGTGACCGACCTCCCGAAAGCCGAGAAGTTTTACAACGACCTGCTGGGGCTCGAGGTCGTGGCGCGCACCAAGTCGGACGAGATGGGCGCCTACCGCTTGCTGCCGGCCGATTACGATCCGGTGACCGCGGTGATGAACGACGAAATGGCAGACGATGCCTTTCTGCGCAATGGCGCGTTGCTGATCGCGTTGCACCGGGTGGGTCGCGGGGCGCGGGTCGAGCGCACGCTGGTGGACCGGGTTTCGATCCGCGTCGACGGCGAGACGTTCAACCGGTTGCGCGGCCAGGCGCTGATGCGGAACTACGAGAGCCTGGGTGGCGGGCAGACCTATTTTGCCTTCCGCGATCCCTATGGTGTGCCCTGGGAGGTCACCATGGCCGGCGCGCTGCCGGAGGTGATCTACACCTCGCTCAGCGAAGTGCTCTCCGATGCTCGATGACTATCAGGATCTGATCGACGAGCTGCTGGGCACGCCGGCGCTGGTCCGCACCCTCTTCCTCAATACCGAGAGCGGGCCGTCTGAAAAGGCGGTGATCGCCGTGTCGGCGTTGCACGAGCGGGACAAGACCGTGCTCGAACGGTTGCAGCGGTTGCAGCGCGAATCGTCGCCTCCCTGGTTCAAGACCCTGCCGGGCCTGGACGACGCGCTGAAGAGCGCCCCGGTTCCTGACGATCTGGATGCCTTTCTGAATGAGTTCGACACCGCCCGCGGCGATCTGGTCTCCCTCCTGATGAACCTCACCCTCAAGGACTGGGAACGCATTGCGACCGACGACGTCGAGGGCGAAATCTCCCTGGCCGAAGAGGTCGAGCGGCACGTCGAGTTCGACGAAGCGATCCGGGCGCGGATATAGGGGCTGGAGGCCGAAGGCCGGAGTCCGGAGTCCGGAGCCCGGAGTCCAGGGTCCAGAGCCCTGAGACGATTGGGGAATCGTTGCGGTTGCGCTCCTGCGCGGTGGTCGGCTGTGCCTTGCGTCCGCTTTGCCGTCGAGTTCGGATCGGTTCCTGCTATTTCCATGAATGCCCAGCTGCGGGAGTGGCTGACACGAAATTGACACACCGTGCGCGCACTCCGTGATTCGAATGCGATGGCATGCGGCGCACACTCGAGTCGAACATCCTTGGGGGAGCGGAGGCATTGGCCTGGATGCAGCCGTTCCTCATTTCGACAGCGGGCATTCAGGCGGCGTGGACTGTCTGGTTGTTCCGGCATTCAAGTGGGGCGTGCATGACCGGGTTTACCCGGGCACGAGGCGGTCGGAACGGCGGTGGGCGCGATGCGCTCGCCGCCGTTCCACTATTGCCATGTTTTCGCAACTCCGCGCTTCTCGGTGCGACGGTCTGTGCAGTCCGAATCGCTAGACTAGAAGCGACGGCGCGGTCGGCAGCGCGGCTTTTTCTCGAGCTGACGAATGGAAGGACGACATCCGGCGGCTATGACGGCTTCTCAGTTCGATCCAAAGATGCTGCTCGATCCCGGTATGTATCCGTGGCCGGTGGATGAGGCGCGCCTGATCGAGACGCATATCTCCTGGGTCTATCTGGCCGGGGAGCGAGTGGTCAAACTGAAGCGGCCGGTCGAGCTTGGGTTCGTCGATTTTCGCGATCCGGCCAAACGCAAGCAGGCGTGCGAGGACGAGGTTCGGCTCAATCGCCGTCTCACGACCGATGTCTATCTGGGTGTCGTGCCGGTGACGGAGGCCGGGGTCGATGCGCCGGGCGAGCCGATCGAGTGGGCGGTGGTGATGCGGCGCCTGGACGCCGAGCGGATGTTGGACGCTCTCTTGCGGGAGGGGAAGGCGCCGGACGATCTGGCCGATCGGTTGGCGGATCGGTTGATTCCGTTTCATGCCTCACTCTCGTCATCCCGAGGGGTGCCCTGCCCTGAAGGACAGGGCTACAAGAAGCCAAGGCTCTCCGAGCCTGAGCCGAATGCCTCAAGCGACCATCCTGCGTGTCCCCAGGATTCCCAAACCTATCTGGCCGTCCTGACCGATAACCTCGATCAGGTGGCCAGCGTCGCATCTGACATTTTGGGAGCTGCCCAACTCGGACTGGTCGAACGGTCGATGCGCGGGTTCATGACCGAGCAACGGGAGTTGTTGCATGCGCGCTTCGACACCTGGCTGTGCGAGGGCCACGGCGATCTGCGATGCGAGCATATTTGCCTCGAACCAGACGCCATGCAGATCTACGACTGTGTCGAATTCGAGATTGCCATTCGGTGCGCCGATGTGGCCAGCGATCTTGCGTTTCTGGTCATGGATCTGCGGCGGCTGAGTGCGGGCGAGGTGGGCGACGACCTGTTGGCGCGCTATCAGGAGGCCGGAGTCGAGCTGCCGGGGCCGGTGGTCGATCTCTATGCGGCGCACCGTGCGCTGGTTCGGGCGAAAGTCGCGGCGCTGGAGCGCTCGGGACGCGATGCGGACACCGACCGCGCACGTGCCTTCGAAGCGGCGAGCTATCTCGATATCGCTACCTCGTTCGCCTGTCCTATCCAGCCGATGCTGGTGCTCGTCTCGGGCTTGAGCGGCAGCGGAAAATCGACCGTGGCGGCGGCGATCGCGCGGGCGACCAACGGCATCGTGCTCAGTTCGGATGAAGCGCGCAAGGAGTTGGCCGGGTTGCAGCTGACCGATTCGGCCACGAGCGAGTGGCATCAGGGAATCTACACGCGTGAATGGACCGCGCGGACGTACGACCGATTGCTGGAACGCGCGGTCGAGACGATCGAACGTGGGCGGACAGCGGTTGTGGATGCGACCTTTCTGGACAATGCGCAACGGGAGCGGTTTGCCGAGGCGGTTTCGGTTCGGGGGACGGGTGTTCGGGGAGCACTCGCTGCGGCGAGGAGATCCCTCGGCTTCGCTCGGGATGACGATGCGGGACTCGCTGCGGCGAGGAGATCCCTCGACGTCGCTCGGGATGACGAGGGGGGGCTCGCTGCGGCGAGGGGATCCCTCGACGTCGCTCGGGATGACGAAGGGGGGAGAGATGACGGACGTGGGGGATGTCCCGTCGTCGTCGTCGTCTGGACCGAATTGGATGACGCCACTGCCCGAACGCGCATCGAGCGGCGGGCGCGCGAGCGGCAGACAGCCTCCGATGCGACGTTCGAGATTCGTGAACGACAGATCGCCGAACTTGCCGAACGTCCGGTGCGGGTTCCCGACGGCGCAATTGGGGTAACGATCGACACGGGCGGGGACGGGCCACCGTCGCTCGATCCGTTCTTTGCGGCCTTGGAGACCGCGGGGCTGATCGGGATGTTGCCCGGGGAGATGCGCCATGCCTGAGCGTACGGTGCTGACGGTCAATACCGGTTCGTCCAGCCTGAAAGCCGCGGTTTTCGACGCGGACGAGCTGGCCGACCGGCACATGACGGCGCTGGTGGAGCACATCGGGCACGCATCCGCATTGCGTGTGACCAGCGGAGCGGGGGATACGCTGGCGAACGAACCGGTGACAGCCAGGGATCATGGCGAGGCGCTCGCCGCGTTGCTCGATTGGATGAGGCGCAACGGCGAGATCGATCCGCTGGTCGCCATTGGGCATCGCCTGGTGCATGGCGGTCCCAACTATTCCGCGCCGCAGTTGATCGATGACGCAATGGTGGCCGCCATCGAGCAGTTGATCCCGTTCGCGCCGAATCATCTCCCGCAAGCGCTCGCGGCCATCGCCACCACCCGGAACACCTTCCCCGATCTGCCGCAGGCGGCCTGTTTCGACACCGCCTTTCACCGCACCATGCCGCCCGTCGCGCAGCGCTATCCCTTGCCGCCCGAGTTCGAGCGGGATGGCGTCATCCGCTACGGGTTTCATGGCTTGAGTTACGCCTCGATCGTGGAGCAGCTTGGCGACGACCTGCCGCCGCGTGCCATCGTGGCGCATCTGGGCAATGGCGCCAGCATGGCCGCGCTGCGGAAGGGGAAGAGCGTCGACACCACCATGGGATTCACCCCGCTCGGCGGTTTGATGATGGGTACGCGCGCGGGCGATCTCGACCCTGGGCTGATGCTCTATCTTCTGCAACAAACCGGCCGGAGCATTGACGAGGTGGCCGATCTGGTGACCAATCAGGCCGGGTTGCGCGGAGTGTCGCAACGCTCCGCCGACATGAAAACCCTGCTCGATCACGAAGCCGACGATGCCCAGACCGCCATTGCGCTCGAACTCTATGTCTACCTGGCGCGCAAGCAGCTGGGAGCGTTGCTGGCGGTGCTGGGGGGAATCGATCTGCTGGTCTTTACCGGCGGCATCGGCGAGCACGCGGCCGAGATTCGGGAGCGGATCTGCCGCGATTTCGCCTATGCCGGGATCACAATCGATCCGGAGAAGAACAAATCGAACTCGGAACGGTCAAGAGATCCCTCGGCGTCGCTCGGGATGACGAGCTTTACTGTGAGGAAAATAGGTACGGAAATTTCGTATGACGATGCTCCTGTGCGCGTCATGGTGCTCCCGTCCGACGAGGAGCGCATGATCGCGCGGGATACGATAACGCTCATTCAACGGGAGGGAACAGCATGAACTACGTCTTCGATCCCGATCTTTCCTCGGTCGTCGCCACCGAGGAAGCGCCGCCACCCGCTCCCGAAGCGGACGGTCCGCTGTCGCCCGAGCTGCTGGACAAGATGCTGCGCTACTGGCAGGCGTCCAACTATCTGACCGTGGGGCAGATCTATCTGCAAGCGAACCCGTTGCTGCGCGAGCCGCTGGCAATCGAGCAGATCAAACCGCGCCTGCTGGGCCACTGGGGCACCTCGCCGGGGTTGAATCTTGTCTACGTGCAGCTCAACCGTCTGATCAAGGAACGCGATGTCGACGCCATCTACCTGGCTGGTCCCGGACACGGGGGTCCGGCCATTGTGGCGCAGGTCTACCTGGAAGGGACCTATTCCGAGATCTATCCCGCGGTCTCCGAAGACGAGGCCGGGATGCGCCAGCTCTTCCGCCAGTTCTCGACACCGGGTGGAATTCCCAGTCATGTCAGCGTGCCAACCCCCGGATCGATTCATGAGGGCGGCGAGCTCGGCTATGTGCTGAGTCACGCCTTCGGGGCGGCGTTCGACAATCCCGATCTGCTGGTGGCGGCGGTGATCGGCGATGGCGAGGCGGAAACCGCTCCGCTGACCGGTGGATGGCAAGGCGTCTCTTTCCTGAACCCGGCGCGCGACGGCGCGGTGCTCCCGATCCTCCATCTCAACGGGTACAAGATCGCCAATCCCACCGTCATGAGCCGCATGGCCGACGAAGACATCCGCGCTCTGATCGGCGGGCATGGCTACGAGGTGCGGTTCGTTTGCGGTGACGATCCTGCCGCGGTTTTCCAACAGTTCGCGGCCACGCTCGATTGGGCGCACGACACGATTCGCGCGATCCAGACGGAAGCGCGCACGCACGGCTTCCAGGGGCAACCCCGCTGGCCGGCCATCGTCTTGCGCACACCCAAAGGGTGGACCGGTCCCGATGTGGTCGATGGCATCCCCGTTTCGGGCACCTTCCGCTCGCATCAGGTGCCGCTTTCGGGCGTGAAGCAGGATCCGGCGCATTTGCAGATTCTGGAAAAGTGGCTCCGCAGCTACAACCCGGACGAGCTCTTCGATCGCGCTGGCAAACTCGTGCCGGAGCTGGCCGAGCTGGCTCCCACGGGTGACCGGCGCATGGGCGCGAATCCCCATGCCAACGGCGGCAAGCTGCTGGTCGATCTGAAGCTGCCCGATCCGCACCTGTTCGAGCTGCCGATCGCAGCTCCCGGTGGAAGCTGGCACGAAAACACGCGCCCCTTCGGGACATTCCTGCGCGATGTCTTCACGCTGAACGCGGACGAGAAGAACTTCCGCATCTTCTCACCGGATGAGCTGACCTCGAACCGCCTGGGCGATGTGCTCCAGGTGGAGAATCGCTGCTGGGTGGGCGAGCGGATCGATATCGACGATCACCTCAGCCCCGACGGCCGTGTGATGGAAATCCTGAGCGAGCACAACTGCGAAGGGTGGCTGGAGGCCTACACCCTCACCGGGCGGCATGGGCTCTTCCCCACCTACGAATCGTTCGCGATGGTGGCGGCGTCGATGATCGTGCAGCATTCGAAATGGCTGCAGGAAGCCGCCGAGCTTCCCTGGCGCGAGCCGATCTCCTCGCTCAACATCTTGCTCACCTCGACCGCCTGGCGCAACGACCACAACGGCTTTAGTCACCAGGGACCGGGGTTGATCGATGTCATGCTCTCCAAGAAGGGCGCGGTGTCACGCATCTACCTGCCGCCCGACGCCAACACGCTCCTCTCGGTCGGCGAGCATTGCCTGCAATCGCGCAACTACGTGAATCTGATCGTGATCGACAAGCAGCCGCACCTGCAGTACCTGACATTGGACGAAGCGGAGCAGCATTGCATCGATGGCGCGTCGATCTGGCATTGGGCCGGCAACGAAGGGGATCTCGAGCCCGATGTGGTGCTGGCAGCGGCGGGCGACGTGCCAACCCAGGAGATTCTGGCGGCCGCGGAATGGTTGCGGCACAAGGTTCCGGAACTCACGGTGCGCGTGGTCAATGTGGTCGACCTGATGTGTCTCTTCATTCCGCAGAGCCATCCGCATGGCATGGACCAGACGCGTTTCGTCGATCTGTTCACCGCCGATAAACCGGTGGTCTTCGCGTTCCATGGGTATCAGCGCGCCATCCACGAGATCGTTCATGGCCGGGTGAACCCGCAGCGGTTCCATGTGCGCGGGTTCAACGAGGAAGGCACCACCACCACCCCATTCGACATGGTGGTGCTGAACTCCATGAGCCGGTACCACCTGGCCGCGCTCGCTCTGAAACGGGTGCCGCGCTTCCGCCAGCGGGCCGACGCGCTCATTGCCGAACTCGAGCATGAGATCAAGAAAGCCGTGGCGTATTCGCGCGAGCATTTCGAGGATCCGCCGGAAATCGCGAACTGGACATGGACCGGGTAGCGGCGGGGCCCCTACCCCCGCGGTCGTCGTTGCAGGCCTTGTATCCGTCTCCGTAGTGGCGGGACCCGTGCCCGCCAGCGGCCGCAGGCCGCCATTGCGTTGCAAATCGACAACGTTTCGGACCGGCAAATCGGTTGTTTGGCGACCCCGTTATCGCGCTGGGGCGCGATTGGCGGCCACGGGCGCCGCCACTTCGACTCCTCGACCAAGTACTCTCATCACGACACGACCGGTCGCGATCATACCGAACGAGGAGCGCATGACATGGCATTCAATGTGAAAAAGCGGGGCAAGCTGACCTACTACTACGACGGCGATCGTCCGGTGCTCTCGGCGCTGGTCACCGAGGAGCAACCGGACGGCGACCTGAAGCTCTATTTCGCCGGACTCACGGGCGGCTATTCGGCCAAGAACGTGCTCGGTCTCGACGAACTGGTCACCATGGATCCGCACAAGGAGATCCCGCTCGTCTTCCAATGCTGGGAGAAATGGCTGCGCGAGGCCGGGATCGCCGATTCGCTGAAGCAGATCGACTTCATCGAGGTGCACGCGTTCGGCTGCCAGCCGAAGAGTCCGAACCCGCTGGTCGACCCGGTCGGGTTCGCCGCCGAGCAAGACCGCCTGCGCAAGGAATATGCCGAAGCCTATTCCGCCTTCTTCGCCGACAACCTGCCAGACAACGGAGTTCCCTGCCGGTTCACCGTGCACCTCACCGACGTGCCCGACAAGGCGGCGTCGTACGAGTTTTATTCGGTTGGTCTTTACCAAAAGGCATTGCAGGGTAGATGAGCGAAATGACGGCGATGGAGCGGCTGGCCGGGGGGCTGGTGGTCTCGTGTCAGGCGCGGGAAGGCAATCCGCTCGCTGGGCCGGTCTTCATGGCGGCGATGGCCGCGGCCGCGGTGGCGGGCGGGGCGGCCGGGATTCGCGCCGACGGGGTCGCCGATATCAGCGCCATTCGTGCTGCAGTTGGCCCGGAGATCCCCATCATGGGGATCTCCAAGCTGAAGCTGCCAGACGGCGGGCTTTTCATCACGCCAACGGGCGAAAGCGCGCGCGCGATCATCGCGGCCGGGGCCAATCTGGTCGCGTTGGAATCGACCACGCGCGAGCGCCCGGGCGGAGAAACCCTTGCGCAGGTCGTCGAGGCCATCCATGACGCAGGCGCGTTTGCCATGGCCGATTGCGGCACGATCGCGGACGCGCGTGCCGCGGTCGCAGCCGGGGTCGATGCCGTTGGCACCACCATGAGCGGTTACGTTGGCGGCCCGAAACAGGAGGGGCCCGATTTCGCGCTCATCGAACAGATGGTCGCCGAGCTTTCCGTTCCGATTTTCGCCGAAGGCCGTTACTGGACGCGGGAAGACGCGCGTCGAGCGCTCGATTGCGGGGCTTCGTTTGTCGTCGTCGGCACGGCCATCACGAATCCGCAAGCGATTACGGAACGCTTCGTCGCGGCATTGCGATAGGAGAGGGGTCCAGCGTCCAGTGTCCAGTGTCCAGTGCACGGATTCAAACCGCTGGACCCTGGACTCTGGACTCTGGACCAATGTCGAACCACGCGCATCAGCGCAGGCAAGGGGGAACACCAGGCGTGAGCAAAGCCTACGAACGGTATTTCGAACGACTTCGCGGCTTGATCGATGAGGTCGAACAGCAAGGCCCGCAGATCGAAGCGGCCGCCGCGCTGATGGCGGACTCGATCGCCAACGGCGGCATCGTGCATGTCTTCGGCAGCGGGCATTCGCACATGATGGCGGAAGAGGTCTTCTACCGCGCCGGTGGGCTTTGGGCGTTCAACGCCATGCTCGATATCAATCTGACCAGCTTCGGCACCCTGCGGGCGGGGATGGTCGAGCGCACCGAGGGGTACGCCAAGGTGGTGCTCGATTCGTTCGATGTGCGTGCTGGCGAGGTGGTGGTGATCGTCAGCAACTCCGGGATCAATCCGGTGCCGATCGAGCTGGCGATGGAAGCCAGGGAGCGTGGAGCGGCAACGATTGCCCTGACTTCGGCTGAACATTACGGCAATGCCGTATCGCGCCATTCCTCCGGCAAGAAGCTGATCGATGTGGTCGATCTCGTGGTCGATAGCCGCGTGCCCGTGGGTGACGGCATTCTCATGCTGGACGGCATGGATACCGCCGTCGCGGCGTCCTCCACCGTGCTCGGGGCGGCACTGATGAATGCCATCGTGGCGCAGGTAGCCGAAACGATGCTGGCCGCCGGGAACACGCCACCGGTGATCGTGAGCATGAATGTCCCGGGCGGCGACGAGCGCAACCGCGCGTTCCAGGACGAGTACGGTCCGCGCCTGACACTGTTCAAGGGCTGACCCGGTGGAACCCGACGCCTTGCTGCTCGCTATCGATGGTGGTCAAACCGCCACCAAGTCGCTGCTCGCGCGCGCCGATGGGACCGTGCTGGCCAGTGGCATCGGTGGTCCGTCCGACCATTTTCACATCGAGGGCGGGGTGGAAAAGAACCGGCGCGCAATCCTGGGGGCCGCGAACGATGTGCTGGAGAAGACCGGTATCGATCCGGCGCGTATCGTCGCGGTCGGCGTCGGTCACACGGGATTGCCCACTGGCAGCCGCGCGCCGGAGGTGGCGGTGCGTATCGTGCGCGAACGGCTGTCTCCACGCGAGGTTTCGGTCTTTCCCGACTACGTCACCAATCTCGCGGGCGCATCGGGTGGGCAACCCGGGGTGGTGCTCATCGCGGGAGGCGGCGCCATCGGCTACGGGGTGACGGTCGATGGAAAGGAAGCCATCTCGGGTGGGTTCGGGTATCTCCTGGGCGATGAAGGCAGCGCGTTCGATATCGGCTTGCGCGCCATCGCCGCCGCCTGTCGTGGAGCCGACCTGCGCGATCAGCCGACGGCGCTGACCGAGATCGTTCTCCGGTATTTCGACGTTGCGCAAACGCGGGACTTGCCTCCGATTGTGTATGCGGCCGGGTTCTCACGCGAGCGAATCTCGTTGCTGTCACCGAAGGTCGTGGACGCGGCGAACGCCGGTGATGCCGCCGCCGTCGAAATCATTCGATCCTCCGGCAGGGAACTGGCGCGGTTGGCGCTGGGGGTAATGCGGCAGCTCTATGCGCCAGGGACGCCCGCGCCGGTCTATCAGACCGGGGGTGTCTTCTCGGCGGGCCCGATCTTGATGGATCCGTTTCGGGACTTTCTCAGGCAGGCATGGCCCACTGCCGAGCCGCGCGAGCCACGGTTCCCACCAGCGGCCGGAGCTTTGTTCCTGGCTGCGCAATCGGTGGGGATCGAGGTCGATGACGCCTGGTTGGCCAATGTGGCCGCCAGCCTTGCCGCGATCCGATCGGCATGAGCCGCGGGTGGGTGTGCGGGGCGGCCCAGGTTCCGTTTCCAGTGCCAGCCGGCACGCCAATGGAGGGGTATGCGGCCCGGCCCGGTCCCGCGCTCGGCACACTCGATGAGCTGACCATCGGCGCATTGTCGTTGGAAGCAGGTGATGGCCGGTTGGTGCTGGTCGCGGCCGATTTGGCCGCGGTCGACAGCGCCTTGGTCGATGAAGTTGCCGCGGCTGCCGGGGTGCATCGGTCCGAACTGGTGCTGTGCGCGTCGCACACACACAGCGGACCGGCCGGGGTCATTTCCCGGTTGCACCCGAGCGAACCCGATAGCCTGAACCCGGCGTTGCGGGGCGCATTCATTCGCGCGGCCGTTACGGCTATTGCCAGCGCGCGATCGCGTGCCGAGCCGGTCGAGCTGCTGTTCGGTCGAGCGGAGACGAGCGGGCTTGCGGCCAATCGCAACCGCGCCGACGGCCCGTGCGACCCACATGTTTCGATCCTCGCGACCCGCAACCGCGCGGGGCGTCTCACTTCGCTGCTGGCCCATTTCGCCTGCCATCCCACGATCCTCAGCGCGGAAAACCGGCTCGTCTCCGCGGACTTTCCAGGGGCGTTCCGCCGTGCGCTGGAGCCAGTGCTGTCCGAGGATGCCTTGGCTCCGGTCGTTCTCTTCGTGAACGGCGCGGCGGGGGACGTGAGCACGCGGTTCACGCGGCTATCCCAGGATAGCGATGAGGTGGAGCGCGTTGGCGCCGGATTGGCCAACGCCGCCAGGTCGGCGCTCGAAATCGCCCGTCCGCTCGATCCCGTTCTCGCGTTCGCCCAGAAGGCAGCAGCGTTGCGACCGCGCGGACTGGAGCATCTACCCGCGGCGCCTTCGGGCGTCGTTGCCCACGGTCAGGACTGCGCGGCAACACGGCGCATCGCGGAAACCCGGGCGCAAGGCGCGATGCTGCTCGAACGGCTCGCGCAGGCTGGGCCGGACGCCATTCAGCGCACATGCGCCATTCCGGCGTGGCGGCTGGGCGATCTGCGGATCGTGGCCATTCCCGGCGAACTGTTTGCATCTCTTGGGGAGCGGATCGTTCGATCCTCGCCCGATCCCGTGCTCGTGTTTGGCTATGCCAACGGATATGTCGGCTATCTGGTGGACGAAGCCGCCGACGCTGCCGGAACCTACGAAGCGCTCGCCAGTCCCTTCGCTCCTGGCGCCGGCGACGAACTGGCGGGAGTGGCGCTTGCCGCCCTGAACGCGCTCGCTTCCGAAGCAGAATTGTGACGCTGCCTACGCCCGAACTGCCGTTACTCGGCGACAGGCGTGCCCGATTCGACGACCTCGAGGGAAGTCGAGACACCGCCAGCCAGTGACACCGAGACGTTGATTTTGTCGTTCAGGATGCCGGTATCTTCTGTGAACGTGGCGGTGCCCGAGACGCCCGAATCGCCGACCGGTTCCAGACCGATGATCAACCGGTCGTGTTGCCAGAAGTGGTCGGCTTTTTCCACCACGCCGCCAACAGCGCCACAAGCCACCACGCCACCGGTGGCGGCATCGTGCACCACCACCGAAACGGTGCGGCCGCCCAGGAGACCGCCCAGGTTCATGTCGTCCAGCACGCCTTCGCCATACAACGCCGGTGTGACGCCGAGCGCGCCGCTTGGCTCTTCGCCGCCACCCCAGGGGGCCAGCGTGCCCGGACCCGTTCCCGCATAGCCGGAACCGCTCAGCTCGAACGCCTGTTGGCCGCTGAGCTGCGCGCAATCACCCTGATAGATGGAAAAGTTGCTGACTTCGACGATCTCGGACACGAGCGCCGGCGGCACAGAACGTCGTGTCGCGCTGCCATCGTGCAGGTCGACCGCCACCGGCAACAGGCGCAGCTCGCCATTGGCCGCGCTGCCGATCAGATAGAGACTGTAGACCGTGTCGCCGACAAACGTGATTTCTTCCAGGTGCAATGTGGTGAAATCGCCCTCGCTGGTGGAGAGTTGCACCCGATAGGTTCCGGCGACCTGTTGCAGATAGTCGGAGACATCCTGGAAGGCCAGACGCGCGCCCACCCGTTCGGCAATATCGCCGCCGATGAGGACAGCATCGATCGAGGGCGCATCCGCCACCCCATTGACGGCGCGGATACGCGTGTTGCCGACGGGCACGTCCGTATTGGGAGCGAGCGGCGCGAGATCGACAGGGGAGACGAGGAGTTGGGGATCGGCGGCGGTTCCGACTGCGGCGAACTCATAGGCGATGCCCGCCTCGATCTGTTCGTCGGTGAGCGTGAACAGACTGGATGCGAACGCTTGCTCAGCCGGAACGAGATCGAAGGTGTAGTCGCCGGCTGGCAACGAGAAATAGCCGCTGACATCCCCGAAGGTCAGATCGTCGACCGCTTTGAGCCCATCGATATAGAGATCGAGCGCGATGTCGCCGTCGAGCGCGTTGATGAAGATCACGCAACCATCGTCTGGCGAACCGACGCCGAGCAATGTGCCGCAATCGCTGGGAGCCGCCGGCGACGCCTCGGGCGATCCGCTCGCGATCGGTGTGGCGTTCTGCGCCAGCGTTCCGGTGATCGTGACAAGCGCGAGCGCCAGCGCCGCTACAACTCCAGGGAAACGCGCGCGAATCGTCATAGGGGTCCTTCCCGTCTTTCGTCGAGCGGAATACGAAACCGGTCGAGTGCTAGTACGATCGCCGGCGTTGCGCGCGGCTGGAAAACCAGTGGATCAGCCAGCCAATCGCCAACCCGATCAGCAGGAACGCGACCATGATGAGCGACAGCGGAACCGACGAGGTGCGAAACACCCAGTCGATCTCGACCCGCTCGAAATTGCGGATGATGAAGACGGTGGCGGTCACCACCAACACGATCAGCACGATCCAGCGAACCACTCGGTAGCCGGTGCCCACCGTCTGCTTGGCGCGTTGCGAGACAGGCGGTTTCGGGGGCATTTGCCCACCGGGCACGGCCGGAGAGTTGTTCGATTGATCGCTCACTGGGAACCGTCCTGTTTCTCGTCGTTGGCCGGATGCGGATGCACATGCGGATGGCGCGGTTGCCAGCCGATCTCGTTCTTGTGCTTGCGGTCGCGAATCACCGCGCGGACGGATTCTCCCCGTTCGATCGGGAGATATGCAAGCTCGTCCCGCAACACGAGATCGTAGATCGATTCGTCCACCGCGCCCGGCGAGCGCATCAACTCGTGCTCGATCGCGGCCGCCCGGGCGATCACCTGGGAAGCCACGGGAGTCGTGATCATGAGCATACCAGCGATCAGGATCACCCGGGCGATGATCTCCCAATCGTTGGTCACGATCGACGCCATCGTGAATCCGATGGTGCCGAGAAAGACTGCTTTGCTGGCGGCGTGCAGCTTGGTGTACACGTCCGGCATGCGAATGATGCCGATAACCCCCAGCGTCATGATGACCACGCCCATGACCACGAGCGTGTCGGCCAGGTATGGACCCAGATTGCCCAACCGGTCAGAGAGCATCAGAAAATCTCCCCCTCACTGTGATAGCGGGCTGCGGCAATTGTCGCCAGGAAAGAGAGGAGCGAAAGCACCAGCGCGGCATCGAGGTAGTACCCCACCCGGCGCGAATCGGAGTAGAGGATCAACAGGGCGATCAGCAACAACGTCACCATGTCCAGCGCCAGCACCCGCGTCAGTGACGAGCGGGCCCGCACCACGGTCAGCAGACAGACGCAGATCAGCACCGCCATCCACAGCGCCGCTCCGCGAAAAACGAGCTCATGCATACGCGCCTCCAGGTTTGACAGTCGGCAGTTGCCAGTCGTCGGCTGCTGGCGACTGCCGACTGGCGCCCGATGACTGACTGCCGATGCCTCGCATCATGGGAAGACCTTTCGTTGATAGCGGTCATAGAGTTCCTGCATGTCGGCGCGGATCTGGTCGGGGTCGCTCGCGTCCATCACATGCACCAGCATCAAATTCCGGCCCCAGTCGATATCGAGCAGGATGGAGCCTGGCGCCAGGGAGGTGGTGATTCCGGTCACGATGACGCCGAGCTTGCTCCGTTCGCCGATCGGCACGGCCACGATACCTGGATGCTCCAGTTTGCGGATCCCGATCACGATGGCCGCCACACGCACCGATCCGATCAGGATCTCCCAGATGGTGATGCCGGCAAAGGGAATGAAGTGGATCATCCGGCTGGGAAGCGAGGGGAGCTCGCGGCCTGACTTGCCAGGTATGCCAGGCACCGCATCATGGAAAAGCGCCAGCACGATCGAACCGAGAATCGCGCCGATCAGCATGTCCCAGGGATCGTAGCTGGCGAGCGTCAGGCAAAAGACGGCCGCCAGCAGGATGACGATGAACGCCGCGCGGATCATGGCGACGTCACCGCAAACTGGCCCGCCTGATCGCTCACCCAGAGAACCGGCTCAGGCCAAATGCCGATCAGCAAGGTAATCACCGCCAGCACCACCACCACCGCGCGCACCGAGGTCGGACTCGCCACTGCGTGGGCCGAGTCCCCGGCATCTGGCGTCCAGAAGCGGCGTTGGTAGATCTGGAACATGTAGACGAACGAGAGCACGCTACCAGCGACCACCAGCGCGATGACGACCCAGTTGTCCTCCTCCGCTGCGACCCGGAAGAGTCCGGCCTTCCCCAGGAAACCACCGGCCGGGGGCACCCCGGCCACACTGAACGCACCCACCGCGAAGGCAAACCCGGTCAACCAGCCGCGCAGATTCTCGGTCAGGAAGAGCAATGTCTTGTTGACCGCGTTGACGATAGCGAAGAGGACCGCCGCGCTGAAACCGAGCGGCCCGCCGATGGCAAGCGCGACCAGGATGAAGCCAACCTGGCCGATCGACGAATAGGCCACCACTTCCGCCACCGACCGGCGCGAGAGCGCCTGCAACGATCCGTAGAGAATCGAGATGACCCCCAGCGCGAAGAACATCGGGGCGGCCGTCTCCAATTCGTCTGGCAACATGCCGCCGCCCCAGCGCAACAGGCCGTAGGTGCCGATGTTTGCCACAGCCCCGCTCAGGATGGCGGCCACCGCCGGTCGGGTGCCGGTATAGACCGCGGGCAGCCAGAAGTGGAAGGGGAAGATGCCAAGCTTGATGCCGAAGGCCGTGAAGATGAGCACCGCGCTGAGAATGACCGACTCGGGAGCGAGCACCGCAACCCGCTGGGCGATACCCGCCATGTCGAGCCGGCCCGTTTGGTGATAGAGCGCGGCAATGCCCATCAGGAAAAAGGCCGAGCCGAGCAGATTCACAATTGCGAAGATCGTGGCCGAGCGGAGCTGGCGTCCCTCGTCGCCGTAGCCGGTAAGGACATAGGACGAGATCATGGCGATCTCGAAAAAGACATAGAAGTTGAATGCGTCCGCGGTCAGGAAAACCCCGGTGAGCCCGGCGCCCAGCAGCAAGACAAGGGCCGGGAACGACTGCGAGCGCACCCCATTGCAGACTTCGAAGATCAGGGCGGCCAGCAGCACGCCCAGCGAGAGCAACGCGAAGGTGACGCCCAGCATATCGGCCCGCAGACCGATGCCGACACCGGCGTTCCAATCGCCCGCGATCATCTGTTGCGGCCCCTCGTCGCGCACCTGATCGGCGAGCGCCACCAGCGCCGCGATGGCCGCGATCAGCGCCGCCACGGCCAGCCAGCCGACTCGCTTGCGCCGCCCGTCCAGAATCGCGACGCAGACCCCCGCGATCCAGAGTATCCCCAGCCCCAGCACGATCAACATGGAACGGCTCCGGTGTTGTCAGCAGGCAGCAGGCGGCACGCGGCATGCAGCATGACGGCGCCGCGGATCGGCGCGTTCACTCGCCACCTCCGTACTGCGTGCTGCCTGCCGCCTGCCGCGTGCGTTCGTCGTCCACCTCTCGGTCCTGGAGGACCTCGATGCCGGGTTCGGGCGGAACTTGTTCTTCTTCGAGCTGGACCAGGCGTTCCTCGAAGTCGGAAATGTGCTCGATGTCGACCGAGCGATGCGCCACATACACGCGGTAGATGAGGCTGATGAGGAGCGCCGAAACCCCAAAGCTGATGACGATGGCGGTGAGCACCATGGCTTGCACCACCGGATCGCTGATTGCTTCCCCAGGAATCAGGGGATAGATCGGCTCGGTGCCTCGGCTGAGCCCGGAAGACATGATGAAGAGGTTCACCGAGTGGGAGATCAGGATCGTGCCGCCCACGACCTTGATGAAGTCATGCTGCAGCAGCAGATAGCTGCCAGCCGCGAAGAGCAACCCGATGGCGAGCGAGACGATCAGCGTCATGAGCGCCGCTCCCGGCGGGTGGCATGCGCCAGCAGATCGAAGATACCGACGCACACGCCCATCACCAGCAGGAACACGCCGATATCGAAGAGGAACGGTGTGGTCAGCTCCAGCGCGCCGATGTGCATCGCATCCCTGTCGGGGCCAGGGTAGTGGGTCATAATCGGCTCCCCGCGCAGGACGGGAAAGAACGCCGTGGCGAGCGCCAGCAGCAAACCGATCATGGCAGTTTGGCGCGCATAGCGCACCGGGCGCATCGTTTCCGCGGTTTCGGTGCCGTAGGTGACATACACCATGATCACGCCCAGCGCGGCAATCACCCCCGCGCTGAAACCATCGCCGGAATCGGAGTAGCCCTTGATCAGGATAGCGAAGGCAACCATCCAGGTCGGTACGAGCAACAGGCGAGCGGCCTGCTTGGCCATGCCGTTGTTCATCGCAACCGCCTCCGCCGAATGAAGGTGGCGATGCCGAGGAAGGCAATGCCGATCACGGTGATCTCTCCCATGGTGTCGAGTCCGCGGAAGTCGGCCAGGATGACCGTCACGATGGCGTCGCCATGAGCTTCCGGGGTGAGATCGACGTATTCCTCCAGGATGCTGTCGACCGGGGCCGGACGGGAGAGCACGCCCCACGCCACCAGGAATGCCAACAACCCGCCGAAGGCCGCCAACACCGAATCGCGCACCCGGTGAGTATGCGCCGCTTCCTGTGGCTCATCCGAGGGGACGACATCGGCATGCTCCACGTTGCGTGGGAGCAGAGCCAGAAAGGCGAAGAAGAGGAGGCCGAAGAGGGTCTCCACCAGCACCGCCACCAATGCCACATCGGGCGCCCGCAACAGGGCGAACACCACCGAGATCGCGAACCCAACCCCGGAAAGCGCGAGCGCCATGGAGAAGTGATCACGCGGGAATGCCGCCGCCACGCCGGCAATGCTCGCTACCGCCACCATCATGATCAGCGGCCAATCGTCCCGATGCACATTGCCCATGCGAAACGAGTTGTCGGCATTGGTGAAGATGAGCGTGATCACCACCATCAGCGCCGCCGGGGCAAGCACCGTGGCTACGCGGCTGCGCAGGTCGCGCACTTCGATCCAGTGAATCCGGTCGGACAGATTGTTGAGATTCAGCACACCGGCGCGGTAGACCCGTTCCGGACCAAAGCGCGCGCCAAAGAGCTCGGCCACCTCGACTGTGTCGAACCAGATGCGGCGTGTCAGGAAAAGCACCAACCCGATGCCAATGGCGGCAATCGCCATACCGTTCTCGATGGTCCAGTGCAGGTGATAGGCAGGATGGAGCGCATCGTCGCTTTGCAGGGCGACTTGTCCGGCTCTGGATGCAACCCTGGCGAACGGTTCGGGCCAGATGCCGCCGATGAGTGAGAGCGCGCCGAGCGCGGCAATGGGCGCCACCAGCGTGAAGGAGACCGGCCGCGGCGCTCCGATCTCCGGTCCGCAGAAGATTCCCCACCAGAACCGCGCCAGATAGCAGAAGGTCATGGACGCGGCCACGACCGCGATGATCTGCATGGCGCGGCCATGGTGCGCGGCGGCTTCGAAGAAATATTCGTCCTTGAAGAACCCCATGGTCAGCGGGATCGCCGCCAGCGACGCGGCGGAGATGCCGCTGGCAACCGCCAGGAGCGGCATGGTGCGGCGCAGGCCGCCTGTTTGGCTGAGCTCACGCGCGCCGGTCGCTTCGGTGACTGTTCCGGCAGTCAGGAAGAGGGCGCTCTTGCCCAGCCCGTGCGCAATGATGGCGAACATCGCCCCAAAGACACCGGCTTTCCCCCCAAGCCCGAACATGGTTACGATATAACCGTATTGCGCGATCGTGGAATAGGCGAGCAATTGCTTCATGTTGTCACGTGTGAGCGCGAGGATGCCCCCGGTCAACATCGAGGCCACGCCGACCACGATCAGCAGGTCGAGCATCCACTCCCGCAGCGCGATGAGCGGATAGAACCGCCCGATCAGGAAGACGCCGGCCGCCACCATGGCCGCCGAATGGAGATAGGCGGAAACGGGCGTGGGCGCGGCCATGGCGCGCGGCAACCAGAAGTGCAGGGGAACCTGGGCGCTTTTTGCCAGCGCGGCAATGAGGATCAGCACCAGGGCAATGTCGGATTCATCGTTGGGCACGATGTCGCGGATCAGGACCGGAAGCTGAAACGAGCCGAATTCGGCATCGAGCATCAACGCGCCGATCAGGAAACCGACCGCGCTGATGCCGGTCACGATGAGCGCTGTGAAGGCTGAGATGCGCGCTTCGCGCTTTTGCGTATCGAAGCCGATCAGGTAGTACGAAGCGATGGCCGTCAAATCCCAGAAGAGGAAGATCAGCATCAAGTCCTGCGCCATGACCAGGCCAGTCATGGCGCCCATAAAGAGGAGGATGAACGCGAAGAAGCGCGTTTGGTCGGCGTCTGGCCGGTGCTCGTGATGGAGATGGAGCGGGATATAGCCGCTGGCGTAGACGACCACGAGCAGCCCGATCCCGGTAGCCAGCAGGGCGAACAGCACCGCGAGGCCATCGGCTTCGAAGTGGAGCCGCATCCCCCAGGCGGGGGCCCACTCCTTGTCGATGGCCGGGCCGGGGCGAGCAGCATTGTAGAGCGCGGCCAGGAACGCGATGGCCGTGGTGACGATGGCGACCGGTCGGGTGAGTGACGGGCGCGCGGTCCCGAACGCCGCGGTCAACGGGGCGGCAATGAGAGCAGCCAGCAGCAGGGCAAGCGTGGCGTTCATTTGGTACGCAAGAAACGCCGGTTCACCCGGGACTCCTCTGCCGGTGGACCTTCCTGACGGTTGACCAGTCTATCAGTTGCCAGTAGGCAGTCGTCGGTTGTCAGAAGGCAGTTGTCAGTCGCAAGTGGTCAGTGGTCGGTTGCACGAAGGCGGTCGACTGGAGGCCTTGTTGCTGTCAGCACGCTCCTCAAAGCCTCCCCGGCCTCCGGACCCAGGGCCCCGGACGCGAGAGGGCGGAGACGTCCTTCACTACGACCGGTGCGGTTGTCGCAGGGCTCCGGCCTCCGGACACCGCACCCTCGTCTCTGGACCCTGGACCCTGGACTCAGGACCCCCGAACTACCCGTTCGGCGCGACCTCGACTCCTTCCGGAATGTTGGCCGTGCTCACGACCTTCCAAACCGTGCCGGGATTGTTCTCTGCTTTGCCTGGGCCGAGCCCGCAATCGCAGGAGAGCACATAGGCTTCCCCATCTTCGCTCACACCTCCGCCAAGCAAGAGCAGGTAGAGGTCGGCCAGCTCCTGGAACTGCCACTTGCCCACGGAATCGTGCGAGAGGCTCAGAATCTTGCCGGTGCAATAGTCGACCGCCAGGAAGAAGCCCTCGAGGAAGGGAATGTCGTCGCCACGATAGACGCCCACCCCTGCCACCGCGCATCCGTACCCCACATGTGGATACTCCGCGACCGGCAACGTGCCCATCTCCGGGCACGAGCCGGTGCTCAGATAGTTGACGCAGTGGGCCCCTTCCCACATCGGCCAACCGAAATTCTGGCCGCCATTGCTGGATGCGGGAATGAAGTTGATCTCTTCCCAGGACATCTCACCGACATCGGTGATGTACATATCCCCGGTTTCATAGTCGAACTGCCACGACCAGGGATTGCGCAATCCCATCGCAAAGGTAACGGGCGCGGCGGGGTAGGTGTAGCTGGCGTTGTACGGATTGTCGGGCGGAATCGTGTAGTACGTGCCGTTTTCGTCGTTCACGATATTGATGCGCAGAATCTTGCCGAGGCTCTGGTCCATCTCCTGCGCCGTGAAAAGGTCGTGCACGCCGAAGAACGCGCCGTTGCCGCTGCCGATATAGAGATAGCCGTCGTTCGGGCCGAAATGAATCGTGCCGCCGTTCAGGATCGGCGTCGGATGCGGGATCTTGATGATATCGACGGCATAGTCCGGGTCGGCCTTGTTCGGATCATCCGCCGATACGCGGTATTGCGAGACCACGAGACCGCCGTTCACGTTGTAGTCGGTATAGGCCAGGTAGAAGAGCCCGTTGGTTTCGTAGTCGGGATGGAATGCGATGCCGAGCAACCCCTGGTCCTGGTGCACGGAAACCACGATCGGGCCGATGTCGATAAACGGCTCCGGCAACAGCTCACCCTCGGCCGTCAGGATCCGCACGGTGCCATAGCGCTCGCCAATGAAGAGCCGGCCCGTGCCATCGAACGCCGGAGTAATCACGCGCGGGCTTTCCAACCCGTCTGCCACCTTGACCAGGGTGACCGATCCCTGACCTGGGTAGAGCCCGGTCGTGATATGCGCTGGAAGCGGCGTGCCTTCAGGCGGACCGTCCGGGATCTGAGTTGGCGTTGGCTCGACCGCAACCGGTGACGCGGCCGGGCTTGCGATTGGGCTTGCAATGGGACTCGCAACCGGGCTTGCGGCCGGTGATCCGGAAGTCGGTGTGCTGTCCTGAGCGACCGCAATTGGGACGATCAAGAGCGACAAGAGCACCAGCGTGCCGAAAAGTGTCATCCGTCGGTGTGCGTTCATGGCTACCAATCTTCCTGACATCGACGGAGCAAGACACCGGTTGGGACCGGTCGATTCAGGTGGAGCGCGCCAACCCGAATCAGCGCCGTGCGCATTGTTTCCTGTCTGCCAGAAGGTACCACACGCGCCACGCCTCGACGCAAAACGCGCACACGGCCATGCCGGTCATTCCGGATTTATTGGCATGGTTGGCTCGATCCGTATCGTTCGGTCCCCGCGGGAGGCACGAACGTTCCATTTCACGGTGTACGGACGGCCTTTTAGCAATTTCTCAGCTTCGCTACACTAGTGGGGGACCCAAAATTCAAGATGCTTTCTGCTGCCGAGGCCTGCGCGTATGAAGTGATCCGGGCAGGCGTACCGGACGGTATCTGATCCAGCAGGCCACAGCAGTACAGAGAGCATCGGAGGCGGGTCAGGGTTGCGCCGGCACATGCGCTCTCGAACCGATCGCCGGCGGCGATCGGCTCCCCAGCGAGGCTACAGGAACTCGCTGAACATCCAGCACTTTTCGATCACCGCCAATGTGCGTGGCAAGGTGATCTGACGAGTTGGAAGATGGCGTCCTCAGCCGCAGCAGTGCGCGCTCGGTCGCACGCGCTTGGGAAACAGGAAAGAGACTTCACGATTGCCGGGATTGCAATCGTGCTGCTTTTCGTCGTCCTCCAGGCCGTCCACATCGCCCGTCAGTTCAATTCGCTTTCGGCCATCGAGTCCCGCGCGGCGCTCGCCGGATTGCGCACGCTCGATGGGTATGGCTGGAGCGATGGATATCTGCGCACCCTGCCCGGGTCGCTGCTCTGGCCAGTGCTCAGCGGGAGCGCATACGAGTTCTGGGGAGCCGCTGGTGCGCGTTTGATCGCGCTTGCATTGGTGGCAGTGGGGTTTCTCGCGTTGCGCTCTGCCACAGACTGGTTGTTTGGAGCGCGGGCTGCCTGCTTCGCGGCGGGCGCGCTTGCGCTCAGCGCCCCATTCTGGGTGGCTGGGCATCTGAGCTCGATGGAAGCGCCGGCGCTGGCAGCCACATGCATTGCGGTCTGGGCCATCGTGCAGCTTGCGCGCTTCGATCATCGTGGATGGCTCTTGCTGGCGACGGCGATGTTGACCGTGGCGATGCTGGCGCACTATCGCGCTGTGCTGATGCTGATTCCGGCCACCATGCTGATCGCCGCGTTGCGTCGCCGGCGCGCCCCAATCGATATCGGCCTGATGTGGCTGCTGGCGGGGCTTGCCCTGGTCGTGTACTTCGATATTTTTGCCACCCAAATCGTCGATGTCTTGTCACCGGGAAGAGTTTTCGGGCTCTCCGATGGGATCGGCGCCTACGACTCGGCAAATGCGGTCCGGGCGGTCATCGTGCTGTGGGGCGTCCTGCCCTTGCTGGCTGGTTTCGCTGCCTGGTATCGGAACCGAGGTTTGCGTCCGGTCATTGCTGCGTTCCTGATGGGCCCCGCGCTCTGGCTGGGGACGTGGCTCCTTAGCGCGCGTGACGGAGCTACCCTGGTCCATCTCGATCTCGCGCTCGGAACCGTGTTGCTCTATCCCGCGGTTGGGCTGGCGCTGGCGGAGGTCTCCTGGGATCGCGCCCGGCTGATCGTGCTTGGCGTCGCTGTGCTTGGGCTTGGGTTGCTTGCCGCTCAGCAAACGCGGGCGTTCGACCGCGGGTGGCCCGATTCGTCCGAACCAGTTGCCGCGTTGGTCAGCGCCATGAAGCCAGGCGATCAGGTGCTCGCGAACGAGCGCTGGCCCTATGCGCTCGCGCTCTATGAGGCCGACCGGATCGAAGCGCCGAACGATGTGCTCGACGAATCGTTGCTTTTCGAGCGCGATGTCGTTTTCGACTTCTGCAGCTTCTCCTGGTTTGTCGATTCGCAGGCGATCGATCCCTGGAGCGCGCTGGTCATGACCGGTATCGGCTCCTGTGGAACCTTTGAGCCCGTGGTTACCGCCAGTTCGAGCGTCTCCTCGGTGAGCGACGGATTGCGGGATCGCGAGCATCTCGTTCAGACGGTCGTGCGTCACAACACGAAGCCGTTCCAGGAGGACGTATGAACCCCTGGAAGATCCGGCTGGCGGGTATCCTGGCGATGGCCAGTATGTTGTGGTGTGGACCCTGGCTCCTGATGCACCTCAACTACGAAGACTTCTGGCTCTCGGTCCCCTTCGCGTTTGCCCTGAGCCTGACCATGGCGTTGACCGCGGTGACGTGCATCAACGAGTGGCTGCGCGCCGTTCCGGAAACGCACCCCGTGCCAAAGGGGGAAGAACCGATTGTGGGGGTATTGGTGCCAACCCTCGGCGAACCGTTGTCGATGGTGCTGCGCACGGTCGAATCGATCTTCGCCCAGGATTGGCCGGCCAATCGGTTGGTGGTCATCGTCAGTGACGATCTGGGGTCTCCAGAACTGGAGCACGAGGTCGAGCGGCTGCAGAACCACTATCCGCGTGGCCGCATCGTCTACCACCGTCCCCCGGGTCGCGAGTCGTCGCTACGACGGGGCGATGCCAAGGCCGGTAATCTCAACTCCGCCTACGACCGGCTGATCGAGATCGAGCCGAACGTCGGCTACATCGAAACGCGCGATTGCGACGACGAAGTCGTCGAGCCGTTTTTCTTGCGGCAGGTCGTGGGGCTCTTGCTGCACGACGACGCGCTGGCCTTTGTTCAGACCCGCAAGACCGCCGAGGTATCCGAAGGGGACCCGTTCAACAATCTCGAACCGATCTTCTATGAAGGGATGCTCCTCGCGCGCCACGCGACCAACGCGGTTTTCCCGTGCGGATCGGGGCTGGTCTGGCGGCGCAACGCGCTCGAATCGATCGGTCTTTTCCCCACCTGGAGTCTGGTCGAAGACCTGATGTCCGGGATCGAAGCGCTCCGGCTCGGCTGGAAGAGCGCCTATCTCCCCATCGTCGGCGCTCAGGCGCAACACGCCCCGGAAGACATCCCCAATGTCTACAAGCAACGGGGCACCTGGGCGCTCGACACCATGCGCATCATGTTCTGGCTCGATTTCAAGGGGCTGGGCGTTCGGCAGCGGCTGCAATTCATGCAGATGGCCATCTTCTATCTGCACAGCTTCGCGACCATTCTCTTCATGCTCTGCATCTCGGTGACGCTGTTCACCAATATCTATCCCTTCCGGCTCGAGGGATACGAAGCGGCCATTCGCTTCTGGCCGCTGGTGGTTGCCACCGAGCTCTTCCTGGTCTCGCTCAAAGGGAACCGCCCGTTCGAATCGGTCTGGCGGTTGCGCGAGATGGCCGTCGGTCTGGCGCCGATCTATGCCATGGCATCGTTGCGGGCGCTGTTTGGCGGCCCAGATTGCGCATACCGCTATCGGGTAACGCGCAAGACCGACAAGCATCAGTGGTATTGGAAAGAGACGTTGCTGCAAACCACGCTGGTACTGGTGCTGGTCGCCGGATTGATCTATCGGATCGCGAACACATCGGACTGGAGCGCGTTCGACGCCGGGTTGCTCTATCTCGGTCTCCTGCAGGTCATCCCGATGGCTGGATTCGTGCGCAAGAGCTGGTTCGGGCTCGATCCGGCGCGCGAGCTGTTTGGGCGGCGGAGAACGATGCTCGATCCCTCGCATGCGAATCCCGGCGATTGAGCATGCGGGAGATGGCCAACCAACGACTCCTCGTTACCGATCCGCCCATTGGCGTCACCCGGGCGCCGCTGCCGAACTGGGTGACCTGGTTGGCGTTGGGCGGGATCGTGCTGCTTGGAATGGCAGTCCGGTTGCTGCGGCTCGACGATCTCAGTCTCTGGTTGGATGAGATCTATGTCGTCGACTACATTCGCCGTCCCTGGACGACGGTGCTTGGGTTCGAAGGCGCCTACGACAATCACCCACCCCTCTATTTCGGCATCGTGAAAGCGGTTTCACTCCTCACCGGAGAAGCGCAAGCCGCCCGTCTGGTGAGCGCGGTTGCCGGCAGCGCCACCATTGTCGCGGTCTTCTTCCTCACCCGGCGGCTGGTCGGAACCTACGCCGGGCTGCTGGCGAGCACGATTCTGGCGCTGGCGCCGTTGCATATCTGGTACTCGCGTGAGGGCCGCATGTACGCCCCCGCGGCCCTGTTCGTGGTGCTCTCCTGGTATGCGCTCATCCGGTTTCTGCCGGAGCGCGATCGCCGGTGGGGTGTGGTCTATGGGGCGATGCTGGCGCTGGCGGCGTATACCGACTACAGTGCGTTCTATGCGCTTGCGCCGCAGGTGCTGACGGTTGCCTGGCTGGCGCGGGAATCTCCCTGGCGCACCGTCCGGGCGTGGTTGATTGCGGTTGGTGGCGCGGCGTTGTTGTTCGTTCCATGGGCGGCGCAAGTGCTGCGCAGCATCAAATTCGTCGGGGACGACCGCGTTTTTCTGTATGTCACCTGGCAGAAGGTGTTCGATTCGTTCTACTCCATCGTCGGTTTGCCAGGCGAGCGTGCCTACTACTGGGGGGTCGTGCGCACGCCGTGGGTGACCTGGCCCGAAATCCGGCCAGTGGCGGCAGCGCTCGTGGCGCTGATATTGCTCCTCGCGGCCGCCACCTTGAGCGGCCGTTATCGCACGATGCTCGTACTGGGAATGTCGCTTTGTTTCGGAACGATCGGTGTGACCGCGCTTGCCAGCTATCTGGTGAGCCCGGGGTATGCCGACCGCACCGTTTCCTACGCGGTGTTGGGTTGGGCAATGCTGGCCGGAGCTGCGCCGTTTGGGCGGGTGCCGAACGGCGTGCGCCCGCTCGCATTGGGAGCGGTGGGACTCTTGCTGGCGAGTTCGCTACTGGCGTTGCATGGCGTAGCCCAGGACGCCGACAAAGAACACTATCGCCAGCTCGCGGTGGCGGCTGGCGAACTCGATGAGCTCGGCTATCCGCTGGTGGCCGTGGAACGTCCCGAGCATCAGCTCATTGCCGATTCGACCGGACTGGTGCGCACGGCCATTTCCATCTACGAGCCCGACATCCAGGTGGGCGATATTGGCCAGGCACAGCTTCCACCGGTCTTCTGGGATATCGCAACCAACTACCCATGGGAAGCCGCGGGGATGGCGGAACTGCGGGCGGAACTCGCATCGCGAGGATTCGTGCTGGTGCAATCGGAACCGTTTCAGCCGGTGATGTCGCTCGATCTCTGGGTGAGCGCCGATCTGGTTGGCGACCAGCGAAGCTCGATCTCCACCTGGGCCAGCCAAACCGCGCCGGTGGAAGACGCGCCCGGGTGGTGGCTCGAGGATGGCAGCGCGTTCGCGGAGGTTGGCCCGACCGGCGCCCCCCAACTGTTGATCTACGCGCTCGAGAACGGCGATGCCGCGGCCGAGTATCGCAAGATCGTCTCAGATGCTGCGCTCTATCTGGTCCGATTCGACTATCAGGTTGCGTTGCCGGTCGGAGCGGGAGAGGTGCAGCTTTCCTGTCTCGATCTGCGCGGGGTGGTGTTGTCGGAATCGACGGCGGAGCTACCGCCGCCGGAAGAACTCGATGAAACGTGGCATCGCGGCCTTGCCGGCGTCGCCTGTCCCGATGGCGCCGCCGAGCTGGTGGTCACGCTCGTCAACAGCGGATTTGGCGATCTTCGCCTGCGGAACCTTTCGCTCGGAGTCCTATCGCCCACGCAACCTGGGTTCATCCTCGAGCCGTATTGGCGATAACGCGCCATCAGCACGAGTTGACGGGATGGGGCGCTTCCAGACGCCAGCCCGGTTGCCCAGATCGTGTAGCCGCAACCTTCCGTGGTTGCCCAGATCGCTCGATTGCAGCCACAGAGGGCTGCGGCTACGGGACATGGGGAGGGCAGCCACGAAGGGTTGCAGTTACGGAGAGCGGAGAGCGAAGCGCTTCGTGACCAAGCCGGACTAGCCGAACACGAGCGTGCCTTGCATCTGCGGACTGTTCGCGGCGGTGACGAACGCCCGCAACGATTCGACCGAGCTATCGATGCGCCAGTCGGTCTCCTTGAGCACGTTGAACCAGACCACTGCCTCGATGGCCGGAAACCGTTCGGGAATCTCGCTCAGGTATGCGCTCGTTATCCAATCCGCCTTGCTGCCGCCCAATTCAGCCGAGGCGGTCTCAGCAATGATGACGGGCCGCGTCGAAAGCTCTTGCAGCTCGGCATAGATGCCCTCGAAGATGTCGGAAAAGGTATCCCAGCCGGCGACACCCCAAGGCTGCGGCGTGTCACCCCAGTTGAATCCCGAGGCCCCCACATAATCGACATAATCGTCACCGGGGAAGACATCGTCCAACGGGACGATTTCGCCCTGCTCGGCGTCGCCGGCGCTCGCGAATGGCGACCAGACCCAGAAAACATTCTCCGCGCCTGCGGCGGCAAACCGGTCGTGAAGGTAGATCCATGCCTCGATGAACTGTTCTGGCGTGTTGCCATTCGCGCCGGCAGACCAGGGATACCAGTCGCCATTCATCTCATGCCCAAACCGGAGCAGAACCGGCTTGCCCCATGCGGCCAGACCGGTCGCCCAACTGTCGATGTAGGTGTCGAATGCGCCGGAGACGATATTCGCCAGCGAGAATGTCGGTTGATCGGCAACACCGACGCCACCGGCGTAGATCGGCACCCAGGCTTCCCAGGTAATGAACGGAATCCCTCCACGCTCATCGACATACTGAAGCAGAGAGGGGTCGAAAATCCCCGAGTTGGTGCCCCAATGCGTGTGGAACATCACCAGCTCCAGTGGACGGCCAATCTGCTGGATCGTGGCGTCCAGCCGGGTGCGGTCCTCGACCACCTCGACCATCATGCCAAGCGAAACCGCGGATGTATCTGTGCGCGGATTCGATTCCTGCGCACGGGTGTGGCGCGCATGCGGGAGAGTTCCCAGCGCGAGCAGGGTAGGGAGCGTGCGGACGACGGTCCGTCGAGAAATCGATGTTTCGATCATTGAGATTCCATCCTTGTCCTGCGAGTGTGCCGTGTGTGTTCGTGGGCCAGGACGGGGCGATTCTGACGTCGAGCGCAAAGGGGACGCGCCCAAGAGACACGCTTGATTCTCTGTTTGGCACAATTGTAGCAATTGGCTCCGTCGAACGAGGACCATATGGGCCGCTCTGGTGAGGAAGCCATCTCCCCAATACGTGTCAGGAAACGACAGCATCATGCAGACCGAAACAAATGGATCCCACGCGCAGCACGAAGGGCATCAGCACGCGCCTTCCTATGAAATGGACAAGGCCCGGATCCTGGCCCGGCTGAAACGGCTGGAGGGACAGGTGCGCGGCGTGCAGAAGATGGTGGAAGAGGACAAGTACTGCGTCGATGTCCTCACCCAGATCTCGGCCATCGTCGCCGGGTTGCGCGCCACCGGCTTGCTCGTGCTGGAAGACCATATACGCGGCTGCGTCATCGGCAGCGATCCCTCCCAACAGGAAGAAACCCTCGACGAGCTGATGTCCGCCATCGAGCGCTTCAACCGCAGCGTGAGCTAGCCCGCGATCGGGAAGCCGCCCGGGGAGTGGTTCGACTTCTACGGGCAAGGCATTCTGGTGGCGGCACGAAAAACGGCCGGTTGACACGATGTTGTGCCGGGTGTGTACTGGGAACACTGGGCCCAAACAGGTGCGACGGGACCAACTCGTTTCGATCTGTCTGATGATGTCGCACTGGCAAGCGGAGGTATCGATGACCCGGCGGTTGGTTCGATCGATTGCGTTGACTCTCGTAGCACTCATCATTGTGGGACTCAGCGTCCAGGCATTCGCGATCGCGCCTCGTGCGATCGCTCAGGAGGCCGCGGGGTGTGGTCCGTGGATTCCGTTCGATGAGATGGAAGGGACGCCCGAGGCAAAGCCTGGGGAACAGGACGACTATCAGGTCATCAGCAGTTTCGAGTCGATCACCGAGCTCCCGCCGGACTACTTGATCGATGTGGTCCTGACTCAGGTAACACTCTTCGACGGCGGAACGCTTGCAGTGCTTTCCCGACAGCCGTCGATCATCCGTGTCGATAGCGGTCTCGTCCAGATCACCATCTGCGAGGGATCGCAAATCGAGATCCAGCAAGCCGATGCCACCATTCCGACGCGGTTCGGGGCCGGAACCTTTGACGTTCCCGCCGGTGGCGCCCTGTTTATCGATGCCGACGATCAGTACTATCTGACCGGTGCGTCCAGCGGAACTGCTACCGCCGAGGACGCCGGCACACCCACCGCCGCGACACCGGTTTCAGACGAAGCACGGGCCGGTTCCACGCTCACCGTCGTGACCTGGGACGGGATACGGTTGGCGTACGGGATATGCGGGGGCGCAGGATGTTGAACCCGGCACGGGACGTCTGAAACTCACGGCACGGGTCTGGGGAGTTCGATCGCATCGAACTGCTCGATGAGCGCGCGGGGCGAGCGATCCCGGCCACGGGCGAGCCCGGCTGCGAACTCGCCAGGACCGAGCTTGACCAGAAGCCGGTCGATCGCGCGGTCGAGCGCGGCGCGCTCCCGGCCGTTGCTGGCAATGCCCGATTGCTCGCGCAGTTGTTGCGCGGCGCCGATGCATTCGGCCGCGGCGTCCCAGGTTTCCTCGAATACGAGCAGGCGTGCGGCTCCTTCCAGCAGGGAGAGCACGGTGTAGGTATCGAAACAGGTCACGAGCGCGGAAAATGCGCGCTCGAAGCGTGGACGTGCCTGTTCCGGCGCGGTGTCCAGCAGGAGCAATCCCTGTTCCAGAAAGCAAAGACCAACGGCCTCGGCATCGCCCGTTTGCGAGAAGCGTGCAAGCGCATGGTCATAAGCAGACTCCGCCGATGGCCGATCTCCCAACCGGCGGTGTGACCGCCCTTCGATCAGCCATCCCCAGGCGTCGCCAGTGGCATCGTTGGAGCGTTCGGCATGGGCGCGCCATTCCCGGCAGGCATCGATGGCTGCTTGCTCATCGCCAGATTCGCAGGCCGTGTAGGCGAGTCTGGCGTAGCCGAGCGCGACGATCTGGGGATCGTCTTTCGCTCTCCCGGCTGCCAGCACATCGTTTGCCATGGCGCGGGCGGTTGCATAGTTTCCACTCAGCGCGGCAACCGTGCTGAGCGCGGCCACCGATCGCACCCGCAGAGCCGGATTCCCGCTTTCGTCGGCAATGGCGATTGCCCGGCGGTAGAACGTGGCGGCTACTGCCGGATCGCTGAACCAGGTATTGCCCAGATAGAAGAGCGCTTCGGCCTCGAGCTCGGGAGGATAGGATCCTTCTGGCCGGTAGGCGCGTTCGAGCCATGACCGCGCCTGGAGCACCGTCCTCCGCTGATCGAGAAAGCCTGCCAGATCGATCACCAGCCGCAGACCGGCCGGAGTCGCGGCCTGCTCGTCGACCGCGGCCTGCAGGTTCTCGAATTCCCGATCGAGCCGGTCGAGCCAGCGCGCCGAATCGGCAGTGCGGTGGTGCGGGCGCGCTTCTCTGGCCAGATCTGAGAAGAAGGCCGCATGCGCCAGGGCAGCATCGTCCCATTCCCCGATTTCCCGCAACGTGTCGATCGCAAACTCCTGGATGGTTTGCAGCATCAGGAACCGCGGCTCGCCGGTGGCATCGGGCGAGACCTGCAGGAGATTGGCCTGCACCAGCGCGTCTAGCCGGTTCAAGGCCCAAAGGGGATCGGAAATGCCCTCGTTCCAGATGACGGCCGCGGCCGCATCGACCGCAATGCCTCCATGAAAGACCGCCAGACGGCGAAACGCGCGTTGGTCTTCGGGTTCCAGCAGGTCGTAGCTCCAGGCGATGGTGTTGGCCAGGGTTCGCTGGCGATCCGGGAGATCGCGCGGACCGTCGCGCAGGAGCGCGCGGCTCTCCTGCAACCGGTGTTGCAGGGCCTCGGGTGAAAGCATGCGCACCCAGGCTGCCGCCAACTCGATGGCCAGTGGCAGTCCGTCGACCGAGCGGCAAATCTCGGCGATCGCCTCGGCGTTGTCATGCTCGAGCGCGAACGATGCGCGCACGTCGCGCGCGCGTTGGGCGAACAGCGCCACCGCCGGGCTGGTCTGCGGATCGTCTGGCAACGAGAGCGGTTCCAGCGCGATCCGGCGCTCGCCCCGGATGCGTACCGGCGCCCGGCTGGTGGCGAGAATGGTCACATCTGGCGCGGATTGCACAATGGCGCTGCAGATCTCGGCCACGCCCTCGATCACTTGCTCGCAGTTGTCGAGCACCAGCAGCAACTGCCGTCCGTGCAACCAGTCGAGCAGCGCATTGCGCGGCGAGACGAGCGGATCGGCCGCGCCGGCAACCTGCACGATCGCGTCGAGCACCTGCTCATTCGCCCGGAGCGGCGAGAGATCGACAAAGCGGATCCCGTCCTGGAACTCGTCCAGGAGTTGCGCCGCAACCTCGGTGGCGAGGCGGGTCTTGCCCACCCCTCCGGTTCCCAGCACCGATATCATCCGATGCTCGCGCGACCGGAGCAGCGCGCGCAGGCGAGCGGCGTCGGCTTCTCTCCCGACCATGGACGTTGGCCAGCGTGGAAGGTTGTGCGTGCGGAGGTCGAGCGTGGCAAGCGGCGGGAACTGCTCGGGCAGCTCACGGGCGACGATCTGAAAAATTCGGCCGCTGCCTACCACATCCCGCAGGGCGCGCTCGCCCAGATCGCGCCGCTCGATACCCTCCGGCCAGGCGTCCCCACAGGCCAGGACGGTCTCGTGCGTGCAGAGAATCTGCCCTCCGTGCCCGGCGGCGAGCGTGCGGCTCAGCCGGTTGAGTGTGGGGCCGAAGTAGTCGCCATCGTGGGTGTCCGCCTCCCCGGTATGGATCGCCACCCTGACCAGCAGGTCGTCACCGTCGACCATACCCGGCCAATGCTGCGACAGCAGAAGACGTTGCCCGGCAACCGCTGCGCGGATGCTGCTGGGCGCGTCGGCAAAAACGGCATAGACCCCATCGCCCACGGTCTTGAAGACCGTTCCGCCATGCCGTTCGACCGCGTCGCGCAGAAGCGCTTCCTGCCGCGGCACCGCATCCGCCATGGTCTCTGGATATCGGTTCCAGAGCCGAGAGCTGCCTTCGATGTCTGTGAAGAGGAAGGTGATTGGCGACGACATCGCTGTCCTGCCCAAGACAGTGCGGTGGACGGGGGTTCGTGTCGCGTAGTGTACCCAGCGCGCACCGCGTGTTCCGAGCCGTGCTCCTCCCTGTCATACTCCCTTCCAGCGTTGACTCGTCTCTGAGGCGCCACCGATGTCCGATTCGATCGAACAGCTGATCGCCGCGGCCGAAGCCAATCCGGTGCATCCCGAGCCGTGGGGCGCGCTCGCCCAGGCGCTCTTTGCCTCCGGCGATTTCCCGGGAACCGTGCAGGCCGCGCTCCACGCCGCCGAGCTTGGCTATGGCGAGTTTGGCGAGATGATGGTGCTTGCGTCCCGGGCTGCGATCCGCGATGGCCAGATCGACAGCGCGTCCGAACTGATGCAGCTGGCGCTCGATCTGCGTTATCGGGATATCGGCGGTATCCGCGCGGATCCGGATTTTGCCCCTCTTATGTCGCTGCCCAACATTTCCTATCGGTTCGGGCTGCCCGCCCCGGATTCCACCCGGGATCAGGGATGGCAGGGGGACATCGAGTTCTTCGAGCAAGAGCTGCTGCGCCGTTCGGCGAATCCGTTCGCGCTTGTTTCCGCGGAAGAGATGGACAGCGCGATCGCTTGGGTCTTCGAGCATGTTGCCGAACTGAGCGATGCCGAGATTTTGCTGAACCTCGGCCGCCTGCTGGTGGCGCTGCAGGACGGGCATGCCTATGTCTGTCCCGCGCTGGAACGAGCCGACCTGTTGGCCGCGCTACCGGTGGGGTTCTACCGGTTCGAGGAAGGCGTTTTCATCACGCATGCCGCTTCGGCCTATGCCCATCTGGTTGGGTTGCAGGTGGCCGAGATCGAAGGGCGATCGATGGCCGAAGTGGCGCAGGAGATCGTACCCACGATCTGCACTGACAATCCGCATTGGCCGAGCGAAATCGTGCCCTTCCGCCTGCGGGAGACGGCCTTTCTGCATGCCCTTGGTCTGACCGCGCATCCGGATCGGGTCACGCTGCGGCTGATGGACGATGCCGGGAATCTCGCCGATCACACCGTGATGGCCGACAACGAGTTTCCCACCGCGCCGCTCGGCCGCAACTTTCCGTTTCCGGATCACTGGGTCACGGCGTTGGATCGATTCCCAGCAAAACCGCTCTCTATACGGGATCTTCGTACCCCATTCTGGTTCGAGCCGATACACGAGCTGGACGCCATCTATCTGCAAATCAACAACATGCGCGATGGCGATGACGAAACCTTCGCTGCCTTCACCGATCGGTTCTTCGCCATGCTGCACGAGACCAATCCCGATCGGCTCATCATCGACATCCGCATGAACAAGGGGGGCAACACCACGCTGGAGTGGCCGTTTCTCCACACGCTGATCGCCAGCCCCTGGAACCAACCCGGCAAGCTCTTTGTCATCATCGGGCGGCGCACCTGGTCGGCGGCGCAGAATTTCGCCACCTATCTCGATCTGCATTCGCATGCAATCTTCGCGGGAGAACCAACCGGATCGTCGCCGAGTTTCACCGGTGAGAGCATCGAGTTCGTGCTTCCCTGGTCTGGCACGCGGGTCAACATCTCCGATCTGCAGTGGCAGAGCGGCTGGCCGTGGGACCGGCGTCCGTGGATCCCGCCCGATCTCTTTGCCCAGCCGACCTGGGAGGCCTATCGCGCGGGCCGGGACGTTGCGTTGGAAGCGATCGCACGAGAGATCGCTCAGCCAACCTTGTCGTGAGCGAAAAGCGGAGAGATTCGATGACGAGCGAGTCGATCTACCAGCGTATTGGGGCCAGACCGATCATCAACGGGCGCGGACCCACCACGTTGGCCGGCGGGTCGTTGATGGAACCCGAGGTATTGGCCGCGATGGCCGAAGCCTCCACGCGCTTCGTCGATATCGAGGAACTCAACCGCGCGGTTGGCCAGCGGATTGCCGAAGTGACCGGCGCGGAGGCGGGGCTGGTCACCTGCGGATCGGCAGCCGGTATGGTGCTGGCCGCAGCGGCCTGCGTGGCCGGGAGCAATCCCGAGCGCATCGCCGCCCTGCCGGACAGCGACGGCTTCCCGAACGAAATCGTCTTCCACCGCGCGCACCGCATCATGTACGACCGCATGTACCGGGTTGGGGGCGGGCGGTTGACGCTCATCGGAACCTGGGAGCGCACCGATCCCGCCGAACTGGAGCAAGCGATCACCGACCGCACCGCCGCGGTGGCGTTCCATCAGTCGCAATACAACGGACCCGGCGCGCTCCCCTTCGAGCAGGTGGTCGAAATCGCGCATGCGCGCAATGTGCCGGTGTTCGTCGATGCCGCGTCCACCCTCCCGCCCGTGAGTCACTTGCGCATCTGGATCGAGCGCGGGGCCGATCTGGTCATCTACAGCGGAGGAAAGGGCATCCGCGGTCCAGCGGAATCGGGCTTGCTGGCCGGCCGCGCCGACCTGATCGAAGCGGCCCGCTTGAATGGCAGTCCCAATGCTTCCGTCGGGCGCGGCATGAAGGTCGGCAAGGAAACGATGGTCGGGCTCTGGGTTGCGCTGGAGCGCTTCCTGGCCCACGACCACGAAGCCGACTACCGCCGCCACATGGCGCAGGCCGACCGGTTGATGGCCGCGCTTGGAACCCGGTCAGACGTGCGGCTCACCCGCAACGACGATCAGGCGATTTGGCCCTTCCCGGTCATTGGTGTCTACCCCGTGGATGACCGCTGGAACCACCGCGCGGTGGTCCAGGCGCTCATCGCCGGTGACCCGTCCATTCATCTCGACGCGCTGCGCGACCGGCTGCAGATCAATACCCACTGGCTGGAAGACGACCAGATCGACGTCATACTCCGCCGCCTCACCGCCGAACTCGACGCGCGGCGCGGCGCCTAGCGAGGTTCAACCCTCGCTCGCAACCAGCGCGCGAAATCGAGGGTTGCTTCGGCGCGGTGTTCCCGGTCCTTGGCGATCTGTTCGATGCGTACTGCCAGCTCCAGGGAATCTCCCCGGAACTCCAGGCCGTTGACGCGCAGGAAGACATCAAGCGTTACAAATGCTGCCCGCTTGTTGCCGTCGACGAAGGGCTGGTTCTGAGAGATGCCAACGGCCATCAGCACCGCCTGCGTGGTGAGATCCGCGTCTTCGTAGTAGGCCGCCGTTTGCGCGCGCATCAACGCCGATTCGAGCAGCCCTTCATCGCGCAGCGGTTCCAGCCGCTCGCCCATGCGACCCAGGATCGCGCGATGCAGCTCGATGACCTCGGCCACCGTTAGGTAGCGGATCATGGCTATTTCGCGAGATAGCGATAGGCAGCTTCGTGATCCCGCCAGCTCGCATCGAGCGCGTCACGCAGCTCGCGGCTCAAGACCGGTCGTTCTTCCAAAGGTGTGAGCTGGACCGCAAATCGGTCACCTACGGACCACCCGTTGCGCTCGACTTCCTCTTTCGGAATGGTGATGACGTAGCTGTTTCCCGCCTTGCGCAGTTGTTGCTGGATCATGTCTGATATGCTCTTCATCCTACGTAAACTTCGTGCATACGGTGAATACAGTATATACCGCGTGCCGGAGACGCACTCCTGCGTCTTCTGTTCCCGTTCGGTCGCGCGAGTTGGCAAAGCGCGTTGGTTATGAGGAGGCTGGTTGGTACGCCAGGCAGCTTTCGGCGGCGAGCCAGAAGAGGCGTTCACGGATCGTGTGCTTGTCCCAGTCGCGCGGGTCCCAATCGCCCAACCCGCTGACATCGTCTCCCCCGTAAAGAATCTGCCCAACCGGCACACCACGAAATGCCCCAACCGCAAAGAGCGCCGAGGCTTCCATCTCCACCATGGCGCACCCTTCGGCCTGCCGCCGCGCGACCCTGGCCCGGGTCTCCCGGTAGATGGCGTCGGTGGTCCAGGTCTTGCCCAATCGATAGCCGACGCCGTGCCGTTCCAGTGTTGTCGCAATCGTGCTCACCATTCCCGCATCCTGCGCGATCTCGCGGGCGGCTGGGACATAGTGGAACGAGGTTCCCTCGTCACGCACAGCGCTGGTGGGGATCATCAACTGTCCGACATCGATCCCCCGATCGAGCACCCCAGCCCCGCCACACGCGACCACCGTGCGCGCGCCCAACGCGATGAGCTCTTCCAGCACAAAGGCGGCCATTGGCGCGCCGATGCCGGGTTGAATCGCGACAATCGGTGTTCCATCGATCTCCACTCGCAGCATCGGATTGGGACCGGCTTCGCTGGTCAGAAACCCGATGACCTCCGTCGTCTCCCGGGCGCGCAAGTCGCCCAGCACATCGTGAAAAAAGCAGATCACCGCGTGCTTCGGGAAATCCTCCCGTTCCACGAGCACGTGATGCGGCTCGATGATGGCGGTGCGGTCTTCGTCGAATTCGAAGAGTGGAAACGAATCGATCATGTGGTGAGCATACAGGACGGCCGCGGCATGCAAAGAGTCGATCTACCGTGTCGCGGCAACCGCCTTGGCGGCTTCTTCTGCTTCGCCCTTGCCGCGCGTTCGATACGCGGCGAGCGCCGCGATGACGGCTTCCGGGTTCTGCTCGATCACCCGCAGATAGCTCGCCGCTGCCTGATTGCGAGCGGAAAGGAAGGAGCGCTTCTGCTCCCAATCCCGGAGCGTGCCCAGCGGAATCTCGAAGGTCTCGGAAAACTGCACTTGCGTCATGCCGAGCGCCTTGCGTACGCGCACCGCGTCCACGACGCGCCGCATCTGTGACAACTCTTCGTCGGTCATCGGCGGGTTGTCCGGATCGGAGAGCGCGGCGGCCTCGATCTCCTCATCCGTCAAGGCGTTGAATCGATTCCAGTCCATGGGAATGGGCGAGACGTAAGGCTCACCGGTGGAGAGATCGATAACCGTGCCATCTTCATACAACCGCACGCGAACGGTATTCTCTTCGCTCATGTCGACTAGCCTTTCGGGCGGAGATGATGCGGATTCGATCTTCACGCCATGTGTAGATCACGGTAACGAGTGCGCCTTCCACCTGACCTACGGTCCTATACCGCAGCTCATCTTGCCGCTGGTGCGGTGGATCTTGCTGAATACGATCGGCATCCTCAAAGAGCTGGATGGCAACTTCGAAGATGATGTCGTGCTTTGCTTCATTACTCCGAGCTTTGTCGGGGTCCCATTCGAATCCGTTGGCGAACAGTGCCCCGACTCGATAGTACTGGTTACCAGTAGTCACTGCAACCTCTACGCCTCGGAGGTCCACACCCGTTCGAGCATGCGCAGCCAGTTGCCGTGCATGATCTTTTCGATGTCGTCCTCGGCGTACCCGCGGGCGCGCAGCCGGCCCGGGATGCTCTGCAACTCATAAATCGTGTCGAGGTCGCGCGGGGTTTGCTCGGTGCCGTAACCGCCGTCCAGGTCGGTTCCAATGGCGGCGTGATTGGCATTGCCGGCCAGCTGGCAGATATGGTCGATGTGATCGACGTAGTCTTCCATGCTGCAGATTTCGGGGGTGCTTTCGCCCCGAATCCAGTTCGGCACCACCATCCAGGCGTCGAGCGCGCAGCCGATGACCCCGTCCCGCTCGATGATGTGCTGGAGCATCTGGTCGGTGAGCTGGCGGTCGCCGGGCACCAACGCGCGGCAGTTGGAATGCGAGGCCCAGATCGGCCCCGTGAAGATCTCCACCGCCTCCCAGAACGATTGGTCGTTGAGGTGGGTGATATCCAGCACCAGGCTGGTCTCGTTCATCTCTTCCAGCAGCGCCTTGCCCCGTTCGGTCAACCCACCCAGGCTTTCGGTACCGTGCGCATACTCGCTCGGACCGTAGTGCGCCAGGCTCAACGCCCGCAGTCCGTCCTTCCACCAAAGCCCGAGCTGGTCGAGATCGACAATCGGGTCGGCCCCTTCCATCGTCAGGATCATCCCGAGGGGCGTGTTTTCCGGATCGGCGTTCCATTCCTTCATATGGGCGTCGAGCTGGGGCCAGTCGGAGATCATGCGAATATCGCCTTGCCGCTCCATCTCCCGATAGAACGCAAGCTCACCCTGCGCCCGCGCGTATGCGATCTCCTGGGTGCGCACGTCGATCATGTCGTGTCGACCCGATTTCGTGCGCGCGATCATCGTGCAGAAGCAGAGCGCCATCTCGGTGCGCCGCATTTCCGGGAAAGAAAGGGTGTTGTTGCCGCGCCCCTTCTCGGTCATGTGCGCTTCGTCCTCCCGAATCCCGGCCACGCTCTTGCGCAGGTCACGGTCGAGATAGAACGCGTTCATGGCAATGTCGAGATGACTGTCGATGACGATCACGATCGTGTGCTCCTGCTGCATGGAAAAACCGGCCCACTGCCTGCGCGGCAGTCTACCGGGATTCGCGGTCCAGATTACGAGGTGTGAGACCAGCCGCGATGCGCCTCCACGGCCGAATCTCGGTCACTGCTCGGCGTGACCTGTAAGCGTCGTTACCGTGGGTTCATTCCAGGAGATATTGGGATCGATCTCGACCGAAAGCGCTGCGTCCGCAAATCGGAACCGCAAGATCGGGCAGACCTCGCCTCCCGTGTAGCAGACGCGGAGCTCGAATGTGTCGTCGCTCGTCCACGCTCCACTTGCGCTTGTGCGTTCCAGGCCGACCCCACCCGATCCGGGGTTCATTGGACTGAGGATTCGGCCCTCCGATTCTCCTGCTAGCCACTCGCCAAGTCCGCTAACGACCCGATGGTCGCCACTGGTGTCGGTAATGGTGATGGTGGTGGCGTCGAAGGAATCGAACTCACAGACGATTCGCTCGATTCCCAAGCTATTCGCCTCGAGCGCATAAGCTCGACCGGATATGGTCTCGAGGA
>JAWKPF010000035.1 GCA_041390825.1 Thermomicrobiales bacterium | reverse complement strand
CGCAGCCGAAGGCACGGTTCAAGCCGCGGCGACGAGTATCAGCGGGACCGTGACTTCACATGTGGAATCAGCGGGCACCTCTGTGAGCGGCGCGGTCACAACAGTCAAGACCGAAGTCGGCGGCCGAGTCGAGGCAGCGGAAACGAAGGTTTCCGAGGCGGTTGGATCCGTCGAGGCCCACCTCCATCCTGCCACGGAGACCGCGCAACCGGCTGCGACCGAAGCAGCCTCCCCAGAAGTCGTCGCGACCGAAGCGGCATCGCCAGCGATCGTCGAAGCGGCTGCAACTGAAGAGCCAACCGAAGCGCCCACGGAGACCACTGCTCCAACGGAAGAACCGACTGAAGCCCCGACCCAGACCTCTGTTCCCACAGAGGAGCCGACCGAGACCGCCGTTCCCACGGAGGAACCGACTGAGGCGCCGTCCGAAACCGCCGTTCCCACGGAGGAACCGACTGAGGCGCCGTCCGAAACCGCCGTTCCCACGGAAGAACCGACTGAGGCTCCGACCGAGACTCCTGTTCCCACCGAGGAACCAACCGAAACCGCGATGCCGACCGAAGAGCCAACGGAGGTTGCGTCGCCTGAGGTGGTGGCAACGGAGGCGGCAAGCCCGGTCGCGGCGACCGCAACCGCGTCACCGGTCGTAACCGAGGCGTCGCCATCCGCGAGCGACTTGTTCGGCGCGCCCGAGGGCACAGTGGAGGCGTCGGGAACCAAGCCGGCGGAGACACCCGCGGCATTGCCGACGTGCGTCCCGACCGTCGAGGCGAGCCCTGATGCGAGCCCGCACGCTGGCTCGCCAGTGGCGACGGGATCAGGGACACCGGTTTCCGGTCTCTTCGGATCTCCCGCCACCCCGGAAGTGGAAACCGTCGTCGAATGCGTCTAGCTTCGGCCGCCAAGTCAATGTGAGCATGCTGGGCCGGTCTCGTATGGGACCGGCCCAGTTGGCTTTCGGGTATGCTCGGCTTCTGAAGTGCCGAACCCCACAAGACCGGCACAGATAGCACGCACAGGATGAAATCGATGGACGCCATTCGTCTGGAAGTCATGTGGAACCGGCTCGTGTCGGTAGTGAACGAGCAGGCTGCCGCACTGATGCGCACCAGCTTCACTTCGATCGTGCGCGAAGCGGGCGATCTCTCGGCGGGTGTATTCGATGCGCGCGGAAACATGATCGCCCAGGCGGTCACAGGCACTCCTGGACACATCAACGCCATGGCGACCTGTATTCACCATTTTCTGGCCGTCTATCCGGCGGAGACGCTGCGTCCTGGCGATGTTCTGATCACCAACGATCCTCAGAAGACATCAGGGCACTTGCACGACTTCACCGTCATTACGCCGGTTTTTCTGGACGACCGGCTGGTGGGGTTCTTCGGCAACACCTGTCATGTGCTCGATATCGGCGGAATCGGGCTTTCGACCGATGCGCGATCGATCTTCGAAGAGGGACTCTTCATCCCGATCACCAAGCTGTTCGCGCAGGGGAATCTGAATGAGGAGCTCATCAAGATCCTTACGCACAACGTGCGCACCCCGGACCCCGTGCTGGGCGACATCTACGCGCAAGCTGCCGGCAACGATGTTGGCGCGGAGCGGCTGATCGAGTTCATGCGCGAGTTCGGACTGGAGTCGCTCGAGCCGCTGGCTGACGAGATCATCGACCGGTCAGAACAGGCGATGCGCCGCGCGATCAGCGAACTCCCGGACGGTATCTATCGCAACGAGGTCTGGTCGGACGGGTACGAGCATCCAGTGAAACTCGCCGTGGCCATCGAGAAAACAGGCGACCGGATGCACGTCGACTGGGCTGGGAGCTCGATGGAGAGCGAGCGCGGCATCAACGTGGTGCTGAACTACACCCACGCCTACACGACCTACGCGCTCAAGTGCGCGCTCGCGCCGGAGGTGCCCAACAACGAAGGCAGCTTCCGCCCGGTGACGGTCGATGCGCCACCGCGCAGCATTCTGAACGCACTGCCGCCTGCTCCGGTCTCGGCCCGGCATATCCTGGGGCACTTCCTTCCGGGGGCGGTCTTTGGCGCCCTGGCGCAGGCGATTCCCGACCGCGTCATGGCCGAGGGAGCGGCCAATATCTGGAATCTGCAATTCCTGGGATACGACATGGATGGCGATCCGTTTGCCTATGTCTGGTTCTCGTGTGGTGGCACCGGCGCGCGGGCGATCAAGGACGGTCTGCACGCCACCGCCTTCCCGAGCGGCATTTCTGGCGTCCCGGCCGAGGTGATCGAGCAGCTTTCGCCGGTGATCGTTCATGAGCGATCGATCAGGGAGAACTCAGGCGGAGCGGGCAAGTTTCGCGGTGGGTGCGGTCAACGGCTTCGACTCGGTGTTCGAACCAATCAGACCTACTCGTTCTCGGGACTCTTCGACCGCTTGCACCATCCCGCGCAAGGATTTGCAGGCGGCTCCTCAGGGAAACCGGGCAACATCGAGCTCTCGGACGGTCGCTCGATCGAGGGAAAGGGCACGCTCCGCCTCGATCCCGAGGTGCGCATCACGCTCGACTTGCCCGGCGGCGGCGGGTACTTTCCGGCGTCCGAGCGTGACCGGTCGTTGATCGAGCAAGACCTGCGCTCCGGCATCATCGACGCTGAACACGCGGCACGCGACTATGGCTACCCAGGTTGACCCGAATGCAGTGCGCATCGTCGAGGTCGCGCCTCGTGATGGGCTACAGAACTACGAGCGGCCGTTCGCAACAGAAGTGAAGATCGCATTCATCGATGCCCTCTCCCAATCCGGTTTGACAGCGATCGAGGCAACCAGCTTCGTCAACCCCAAGGCAGTCCCCCTGATGGCCGATGCGCTCGAGGTCATGCAGGGAATCGACCGGGTTCCGGGCGTGCGGTATCTCGTGCTGACGCCGAACGAAAAGGGGTTCGATCGCGCCATTTCGGCCGGCGTCGACAGTGTGGCCGTGTTTGCATCGGCAAGCGAAACCTTCAGCCAACGCAATATCAATTGCACGATCGCGGAGTCGCTCGCGCGGTTCGCGCCGATTTATGCGCGCGCCAAAGCGGATGGAATCTGGGTACGCGGCTATATCTCGATGGCGTTCGCTTGTCCGTTCGAAGGCGATATTGCCCCAACTGCGACGGCCAATCTGGCACAGGAACTGCTCGAAATGGGCAGCGATGAGATCTGCCTGGCCGATACGATCGGAGCAGCAACCATCGAGCAGACAATCGCCGTGCTGGAAACAACGTTGCGGTCGATCCCGGCAGAACGGTTGGCATTGCACATGCACGACACCTACGGGTTGGCGGTCCACAACATCGGCGTCGCCTACGATCATGGTGTTCGCGTCTTCGATTCGGCGGCAGGCGGATTGGGTGGCTGTCCATTCGCTCCGGGCGCCGCGGGCAACCTGGCAACCGAGCGATTGATCGCATACCTGGACGAACGCGGTATCCCGCATGGCGTCGATTCCGCAGTGGTGCATGAGGCAGTCGAAGCCTTGCTCGCAAGTCCGGCCGCGTGACCCGCGTGCATCGATCACCACCCTATTCGGCCTACGCACGCATCTACGATCGGATCGGCCAGCGATCCTTCGGCGAGCGCATGGCGCGCGTGATCCTCACCTTGCTCGAAACGCGCGGTCGTGTTCCTGCATCAGTGCTCGATCTTGGGTGCGGCACCGGATCGGCAACGCTCGTGTTCGCGCGCGCTGGTTTGCGGGCGATCGGGGTCGATCGCTCGACTCAGATGCTCGAACATGCCCGCGCTGCAGCCGAACAAGCGAGCATGCGTGTCGACTTTTTCGAGGGTGATATGGTCGATCCGCCGGTGACTGGCCCGTTCGATCTCGTCACGTGCATCTACGACGCGTTCAACTATCTCGACGACGACGCCTCGGCTCGAACGCTCTTTCGCAATGTCCGCCGCCGGCTGGTTCCTGGCGGCCACTTCGTATTTGACATGAACACACGCTCTCGGCTCGAACGCTCATGGGAGCATGGATTGGTCCTCGCCTGCGATGACGATGATCTTTATGTCACCTACCGGAGTTGGTTCGATCCGGCCCTCGATGCTTCTCCGCTGGTGATGACCGCCTTCATCCGGGACGAATCAGGACATTGGGAGCGCTTCGACGAAGAGCATGTCGAACGGGCGTGGCCGATCGATGTGGTTGTTGGTTGGCTCCGCGACGCGGGGTTCCACCTCGATGAGATTCTGGGATACGTCGACGCCACCGGCGAGGTGAAACGTCCGGCTTGTGAAGACCATGGCCGGGTCGTCTTCGTGGCTTCCCGATAGAATTCGCCCAGAGACAGAACGATCTATACGACAGGAGCACCCACTCGTGGAGCAACGTGCATTTGAGTTTCTTCGCCGTTTGCTGGATGCGCCCGGACCATCCGGTTTCGAATCTCGCCCATCGCGCGTTTGGCGGGAAGAAGCGGCAACCTTTGCCGATGAGGTCGACCGGGATGTGCTGGGAAGCTCCTGGGCGCGCCTGAAGAAAGAGGGCGCCCCGGTAATGGTCATCGAAGGGCACATCGACGAGATCGGCCTCATGGTCACACTCATCGATGAGAACGGCTACCTCCTCTTCGATGCGATCGGCGGATGGGACACGCAGGTCATCATCGGGCAACGGATGATCGTCATGGGCCGCAATGGAGACATCACCGGCGTGGTGGGCCGCAAGGCGCCACACGGCATGTCCGCCGAAGACAAGAACCGCGTGCCGGAACTGCGCGACCTGTGGATCGACATTGGCGCCTCCGGCAAGGAAGACGCAGAGTCTCGGGTCGAGATCGGCGATCCTATCGTCATCGATGCTCCGTTCAGGCAGCTGACAGATGATCTCGTCGTCGCGCGCAGTCTGGACAACCGGGTGGGATCGTTCGTCGCCCTGGAAGCGCTGCGGCTGCTGGCTGACGATCGCCCCGCGTTCGATACCTACGCACTCGTCGCCACGCAAGAAGAAATCGCTTTCGCCGGGGCACATGCGGCCACATTCCGACTGAGTCCCACTGCAGCGATCGTGATCGACGTCACCCACGCCACCGACTATCCCGGTGCAGACAAGTGGCGCAACGGCGATATCAAAATGGCGAAGGGACCGGTGCTTGGGCGCGGTTCGGCAACGAACGAGGTGGTCTACCGGGCGCTGAACGACTACGCCGCCGCGAACGACCTGCCGGTGCAGCGACAGGGCAACCCGCGCAGCAGCGGAACTGATGCGGACGCGATGTATCTCACGGGAGCGGGCACCGCGGCCGGACTCGTCTCGATTCCCAATCGCTATATGCACTCGCCGAACGAAACGGTCAGCCTCACCGACCTCGACAGCGCGGCGAAACTGATCGCTGGATTCATCAAGTCGCTGCCGGCCGATTTCGAGTTCAGGCCGTAGCTGGTTTCGGCTTCGGCTTGCGGAGCCGCTGGCAACTGGGACAGAAATAGGTGCCGCGGGTGGCGACCGTGATCTTTTTCACGGTCCCCCCGCACCCGACACACGGTTCGCCTTCCCGTCCGTGAACGGCTGGGAAACCGTCCACCGGATAGGCGCGCTGGTGGATGATCTTGGCGCCACCCTGGGCGATACCCATCTCCAGCGCCCATCCGATCGCTTCGCGCAACCGGTCGACCGCCTGTTTGCTCAAGCTGTTGGCCGGTTGTTGCGGGTGGATCCGCGCCCGGAAGAGCGCTTCATCGGCATAGATATTGCCCACTCCGGCCACAACGGACTGGTCCAGGATCGCCTGCTTGATCGGGATGCTCCGCCGTTGCAGGGCCGCATACAGCTGCTCGGTCGTGATCGATGATTCTCCTGTGCCCTCCGGACCAAACGAAAACGCCTCGATCGCGTTTGCGACATGGTCCGAGGGCATCAGGCGGTACCAGCCGAATTGCCGGATATCGCTGAACCAGGCGATCGTGCCATCGTCGAATCGCAGATCGAAATGCGTCGCCTTGTGGGGATAGTCGCCGTCGGGTTTGGGAACCGGGTGCCCGGCAATCGCGCGGCGACCATCTGGCCGGATGATGGCCAGCTGACCCGCCAGTTTGAAATGGACCATCAGCGAAAGATCGCCATCGAGATCGATCGTGAGCACTTTGGCTCTCCGTCGCGCCCCGACGACGCGGTGCCCCAGCATGACCTGTGGGTCGGGAATCTCCGTATCACGGAAGAGCTTAGGCAGCCGCAACTCGACGGCCGTGATGCGACGTCCAACGAGCTCGCGTTCGACAATTCGACGCGCGGTTTCGACTTCTGGCAGCTCAGGCACCGGACTCAGCGCATCAATCGCACCGCAGGCTGAGCGAGCGCGATTCTCCGAGCTGACGCATCCAGCGCGCTGCCGACGATGCCACGCGCACTCCTTCTTCGTCGTCCCTGGTAGCCCTGGCGACGCGCTTCATGACCTCCCAGACCGCCTGCTTCGCTTGCCGGTGCCGTGCCTCAGACACAACGAGTGGGCCGAGCAATGGATTGGGCGCGGTGTGTTGAATCGCCCACTGGTCTTCCTCGAACCATAGGGTCAGCCGGTACCGTTCCGTACTCCACACGAATCGCTCGTCTGCCGATCCGGGATCGTCGCCCACAAGAATCTTCCCCCATGCGATCCACACGCAACCAACAGAACGGCCATCGCAGGACCGAGCCTGACAGCCGAATGCGGGGGTGCGCGATGATGGACCGAGAAAACTACCCACTCTCTGAGAGGGGAGATTCACACGAACTGTTCCTCCAAGTCAAGTATTCTCAGCAAACTTCCGGAATACCATTCCCAGGATCCTGAACTAGCACGCTTGACGGCGCGGAAATCCACACCAGAATCTATCCCATGCTCAGAAAGGACCCATCGGCTGCGCGCACAACCGGCTGCATCGAAAGAACCGCTTCGGCATCGAGCGGCCCGTAGATGTGCGGGAAGATTCTGCGCTCGTCCTCGTAGCGAATCTCGGCGGTGACCAGCTCGCAGTCGATTGCCAACACCAGGAACGTGCGCGGATCGTCACGGTAGTAGCGATTGCCCACTGCCACCAGCTCCTCGAGGGTATCGGTGCAGTGAATGAACCCTTCCTCCGCGAAGTTCTCAGGAACATAGAAACGTCCGAACTTCTGGGCTTCCCAAACCTCCGCGGGCACGAGATGATAGGTGACATGCTCCGCCCGGTGGATCGACACCTCTTCCGAGGGGAGAGTATCGATATCGCTCATCGCTGCGTATCCTTCCCTGGTTGCCCCGCGCAACCACATTGATTGACCGTATCCGACCAGCAGACCTATCATCGCGTGTCGAAGTCGTCACCTGAACACACGATGCAGACAGGAAACCCATGGTATCGAGTCTCGAACGAGTTCGCCTGACTCAACTGGCCTCATGCGCCGGTTGCGCCGCCAAGATGGGTCCAGACCGGCTTGCCCAGGCACTCTTGCCGTTGACCGTCGATTCGCATCCAGATCTTCTGGTCGGATTGCAAACCAGTGACGATGCAGCGGTCTTCCGAATGAGTCCCGATCGAGCGATCGTGCAAACGGTCGACTTCTTTCCGCCAATTGTCGACGATCCGTGGAACTACGGGGCTATTGCCGCGACGAATTCGATGAGCGATGTCTTCGCCATGAACGGTTCGGTGCTGCTGGCGCTCAGCATCGCCGCCTTCCCCGCGGATATGCCGATCGAGGCGATCACGCAGATCTTCGAAGGCGCCGCCACGAAGGTGCGTGAGGCAGGTGGGATCATCGCCGGCGGCCACACGGTCATCGACGATGAGCCGAAGTATGGACTTTCAGTCACCGGCGCCGCGCATCCAGATCGGGTGTGGACGAAGGCCGGCGCGAGACCGGGTGACCTGTTGATGTTGACCAAACCGCTCGGAACCGGACTCATCACAACCGCGCTCAAGAACGGCGTGGCAACTGGCGAGCACGTGTCCGACGCAGTCCGTTGGATGACCACGCTGAACCGCGCTGCCCAGGAGGCTGTCACCGATCTCGCGGTCCACGCGTGTACCGACGTCACAGGGTTCTCGCTTGCCGGGCATTCGTCGGAAATCGCTGCGAAGAGCGGCGTTGGCATCGAAATGGACGCTGCGGCGCTGCCGGTGATTCCAGGCGCGCTCGAATACGCCGGCAGCAACCAGGTATCGGGCGGTCTGCAGCGAAACCTGGCCCACTTCGAGGGCGATCGGGTGCAGGTCGCTTCCTCGGTTTCCGCCGAGCGTCGCCTCCTTTGTTTCGATCCGCAAACTTCGGGGGGACTGTTGCTTGCGATTGCGCCGGACGCGATTGGGGAAGCGCAGGCCCGGTTCGAAGCACTGGGCGTTCCCTATTGGCTCGTCGGAGCAGTCACCGATCACAACGGCGTTTCGATTGTCTGATAGAACGGGAGCTACGACTTTGGCCAACGAGCGGTTCGCGGTGATCGTCAATCCAAAGGCTGCCGGAGGCAAGGCGCTGAAAAAGCTGCCCGAGATTTCGGAGGTTGCCTCGTCGGTTTCGCCTGAGTACCACTTGCATGTGACGAGCTCGATCGAGGATGCCCGGCTCCGCGCCCGGGAGTTCGCGAAGTTGGGAATCGATCGTATCGTTGCTGTCGGTGGAGACGGCACCTTCAATGAGGTTGCCAACGGCATTCTGGAGTCAGGGCATCGTTCCGCATTGGGCATCGTGCCGGCTGGAACAGGATGCGATCTTCCCCGCTCTCTTGGGATCCCGGGCTCGATCAAGGAGGCCATGTCGTTCGCGCTCACCGGCGAATCCCTGGCGATGGATGTTGGCCTCGCCCGGACGTCGACCACGGAGCGCCATTTCCTCAACGTTGCCGGTATGGGCTTCGATGCCAAGGTGGCCGACCGCGCGCAGCGAAAGAAACGGCTCACCGGCAAGAAGGCGTACATGGTTGCGTTGGCTCAGAACTTGACCGACTTTGGCTATATCGACGTCCAGATCGAGGTCAACGGCCAAGAGATTGCCACCAAAGCCGTCTTCGTCAGCATCGCGAACGCGCAGTATCTGGCTGGCGGGTTTCACTTTGCGCCAATGGCGAAGGTGAACGACGGACTGCTCGATCTGGCGATCATCGACGACATCAGCCTGCCGGGATTCATCAAGGCGGTGCCGAGTGTGGTTCGGGGCAATCATGTGACCAACCCGCACTGGCGGCATTACACGACGACACACGTGCGCGTGACGGCAAGCACCCCAGCGCTGGTGCAACTCGATGGCGAGATCGCAGGCACTTCTCCGGCGGAGTTCTCGATCGTGCCAGGCGCGCTCGATATCGTGGCCAGGTTGTCGTGACCGAGCTGCCGATTCCGACGCGGAAGTTCCTGGAGGAGATCGGCGTTCAGCCGTCCAAGGGGCGAGGGCAGAACTTCCTCAAGGAAGCGTGGGTTGTCGAGCGAATGGCCGCCGAACTGGCCGTCGGTCCCGGAGATCTGGTCGTGGAAGTCGGACCCGGCCTGGGCGCGCTGACTGGGGCGCTGCTCGACACCGGCGCCACCGTTCGGGCGGTCGAGGTCGACGAACAACTGGCAGCCTACCTGCGCGGGGAGCTCGACTCAGAGCGGTTTTCCCTGGTGCAAGCCGACGCGCGCACCGTCTCGATCGATGAGATCGTCCCAGAGGGGCGGAAATACGACTTCGCGGCCAATCTCCCCTATTCGTCCGCTCCGGTCATTCTGCGTCATTTCCTCGAGTCAGAACGGCCGCCTGAACGGTCGATCTGCATGGTGCAACGAGAGGTAGCCTTGCGCATTGCAGCGGAGCCGCCCGACATGTCGATCCTGGGCGTGGCCGTGCAGGTCTACGCGACCGCGCAGGTGCTCTTCGATGTGCCGCCTGAGGCGTTCGTTCCCAAACCGAAAGTCGTTTCTTCAGTCGTGCTGATCGAGCGGCATCCCGAGCCAATGATCGACGTCGCCGAACGTCCTGAGTTCTTTCGCCTGGTGACCGCCGGGTTCGCGCAGAAGCGAAAAACAGTATTGAACTCGTTGTCCGCGGCACTGCCTGCCGATCGCGAAACGATTCGCGCCAGACTGGAGCAGGCCGGTATCGATCCTGTGCGCCGAGCGGAGACGCTCTCGGTCGAGGAATGGATCGCGCTCTTGCGCGGCGACAGCACGCCATGACCGTCGAGTTTCTTGCGCCCGCCAAGGTGAACCTTGGCCTGGAAGTCATCCGGAAACGTGACGATGGTTTTCACGAGATCGCGACCGTGTTCCAGACGATCAGCCTGTTCGATCGGCTCCGAATCGAGCGCGCCGAGAACGATGCGGTCGTGGTTACGAACCGGATCGAGCAGATCGAGGAAAACCTGGTTTCACTGGCGGTCGAGCGCGCACGCTCGGCGGGTGTCGCCACCGATGCCTGGCATATCGAGATTGACAAACGCATCCCCCTTGCAGCGGGACTCGGAGGGGCAAGTTCTGACGCGGCGGCAACGCTGCGTGGCATCGCGGGTGCTGACACTTCTGACCTGGCCGACATCGCCTTGACGTTGGGCAGCGACGTGCCCTTCTTTCTCGTGGGTGGCGCTGCGCTCGCCAGCGGACGAGGAGAAATATTGGAACCGTTGCCACGGCTTCCGTCGTGTTGGTTCGTCCTCGTATCGCCCCTCGTCGAGCTCGAACGAAAAACCGCCCGGCTTTACGGTTCCCTGGAAGCTGGTGATTTCTCCGACGGCGCGCGCATCGCTCGAACTGCGTGCGCTCTTCGCGCGGGCGCCGTCCCCCATCCCGATGATCTGGCGAATGCTTTCAGTCGACCACTCGCTCGCCTTCTGCCGGAGATCGATTCGCTCGTACCGGCGATGAGGGAGGCTGGGGCGCCATTCGTTGCCTTGACCGGAGCCGGTCCAACACACTACACGATCGTCCCCGAATTGAGCGCTGCGATGGAGATTGCCCGGCGGCTTGCAGGGAGGCCTCCGCTGCCGCTTCGCGTGCTCCTTGCCCGACCCACCGCTGCCGGGATGCTGATGCGTGAGAAAACCAGCCTGCCGAACGAAGCGTTATAGGTTCGACGAACGAAACGATCGTTCGTCCGACACAACTCATTCCAACTCCACCGAGGAAACGACCCGCGCGTGACCATTCGCACCAAACTGATCAACCGACGCTATCGCCTCGAGCGACGCATGACGCTCGGCGAAACAACCGAGACATGGCTCGGTTTCGACAATGTGCTCCACCGGGCAGTTGCGGTGACCGTGCCACGACAGGAGCTCATGCGGAGCGCCCCCTTTCTCGCCGACTTTCTGCAGCGCAGCCGAATTGCCACTGCACTGCACCATCGCGGGATCGTTGCGGCATTCGATAGCGGCGAAGATGGCGAGACGCCCTATCTCATCACCGAATACACGGGTGGAGAACAGCTCACCGATATCATCCGCCTGGAAGCTCCGTTCGACGTCGACGATGTCGCGATTCTGGTCGAGCAAGTTGCGGGCGCGCTCGAATATGCGCACCAGCGGGGATTCGTTCACGGTCAGTTGTCAACCGCAGATGTGGTGGTCGACAGTCAAGGAGCGGCCAAGCTGTTCGGCCTGGGACTTCCGAGCGGAAGCGTTGTCGACGGCATTTCGGTTACGTTCGATGAAGATGTTCAGGCCCTCGCAGCAATCGCCTTTGAGATGTTGACCGGCGAAGCACAGAATTCGGTCGAGCGGCACTCTGCTGGAGATGCCTATCTGATCGCCCCCGACGTTCCTCGGAATGCGAGCGACATCGTTGCGATAGGTCTGGGAGCAGGTGCGTTTCGGTTCTCGTCTGCTGAAACGTTCGCGCGCACCTTGAGCGCCTGGCGGGAGTTCGACCCGGGCGCGCACTTCGTTCCCTCACTCTCGGAGGTGACGCCGCCCGCTCTGGATTTCAGGTCTGCGCCACCGGTCCTGGGGCAATCCGATTTCGAGCTCGATCCCTGGTTCGAATCGGTCGACCTTCCCGTCACACGGGACCCGGCGCCCGAGCAATCGAAACGTGGCGTGCGATTGGCGCTCCTTGCGGCGCTGCTGCTCGCGCTGGTCGCAGGAATTATCGTTTGGCAAGGGGACAAGGCCACCGCCGGCATTCCACCCGGCTCATCCGTCCAGATGGAGTCGCTTGCAGAACTCGCGGGTTTCTGATTCTCTTCTACGCAAGCGAACACGTCGATCGTTGCGAGGTCACAGCCTGTGACGAGTGGAAACTCGAAGAGCTCGAACGGTCGGTCCTGGGGTCGCACGCTCGAACTGGCGGTCTTCTGTCTGCTGGTCGCGATTGGCGCCACGACGATCGTTTCGGTTGGGTGGGCACGTGACTATGCGAAACCTCGTGTGACGTTGCTCGGCGCCGATCGTGGCATTTCGGCGCTGGTAACCTCGGGATCCGCACGAGTTCTGATCCTCAATGGCACCGACTCGACGACGCTCGGAAACGCGATAACCCGGTCACGCCATCCCGGCCTCGACCGGTTGGATCTGATGATCGTGTCGGGCAACACTGCCGCCTCCGGGTTGGTCCCCAAAGCAATCGAGTTGCTGAACCCGCGGGGCGTGATGACCGTGGGCAGCACAGCGAGTTTGAATGGAACCGATATCGTTCCCATCAAAGTCATCGAGCGATCGACCGAGATCGAGCTTCCGCATGGCGTGATGATTACTGTAGATATTTGGCCGGCCGCGGACGGAGAAAACGACGACGCAACGTGGTCCGCCCGAATTTCTCGCGGCGGCGCATCGGTTTACCTGGTTTCCGACCGAGAAGACTTGATGCAAGAATCAATGCCGGAGCGCCTCGATGTCACCGTCATCGGCCGTGGCGCCCCGGCGGACGACACGCCGTTTCCGATCACCAACGCAATCATCGTTGCCGGCGAGTCGATCTCCGGACCGGAGTTGCGCGACATTGCTTCCGGCTCACTGGGGCCAGATGTGACGACAAAGCGGGTATTTGCCGGAGAGTCCCTGCGCATCGACCTCGATCCAACAGGAATACGCTCCGTCTCCGGTGCTGTCCCGGCCGGATCACCGACTCCCGCTTAGCGACTACCGTGCCGCCTGGCGTTGCGCCAGCGACGCTGCGAACTCGGCCTTGATCGCCGCGAGTGTCTCTGGCTGCTCGATCAGGTCGAGCGCGGTGAGCGCCATGGCCTTGGCCACCAGGAATGTATTGCCATAACCGAGTTCCGACTCGGCGGCATCGACGACCTCTTGCGAATGCCATGTGCAGCGACCCGAGACGATGGGATACGCGGTTTCGACAGACGGCACCACATAGCTCACATTGCCCCAATCGGTCGAGCCCGTGCCTTCCTCGGCTCGCGCTTCCGGAAGTTCCAGCCCAACGCGATCGATGTTCGCCTTGAGCGCCCGCGCCAGGTTGTAGTTCGTGATCATGTCCCAGGACGCTTCTTCCGGGAACGAGAAGTCGAGCGTGGCGCCCGTCATCTGGGCAGCGCCTTCAGCGATCGCGCGAACCTTTTCGACCAGCTCATACATGTAGGTCTGAGTTCCCGCACGGATGAAGAAGAAGCCCTCGGCATAGTCGGGAATCACATTGGCAGCGTCGCCACCCTTGACGATGATTCCGTGCATGCGCGCGTCCGACTTTACGTGCTGCCGCAAAGCATTGATGCCGTTGTAGGTCAGAATGAGCGCATCGAGCGCGTTGATGCCGTTGAACGGGTCGGCCGCGGCATGGGCCGCTTTGCCCCGAAACGCAATCGTCACCCCTTGGCAGGCCAACGCTTCGCCGCTACCCGGCACCGTGGGGCAGACAGCTTCCACATCCCCCGGGTGCGCGCCCAGCGCCGCATCGACATCGTCGAAGACACCGGCGTTCTTCATGATGATCTTGCCGCCAACGGCTTCTTCGGCGGGCGTGCCAAATACCGTGATTCGCCCGGGCATTCCGTCCAGCGCCGCCTTTGCTCCAATGCCAGCCGCCAGCGCGCTCAGGCAAATGAGATTGTGTCCACAACCGTGGCCAACGCCTGGGAGGGCATCGTACTCGGCGAGAAACGCGACGTGGGGTCCGCCATTCGATCCGGTCGTGGCGCGAAAGGCGGTCGGGAGTCCAGCGATCCCCCGCTCGACATCGAATCCGAATCGTTCCAGCAGGTCGGCAGCCGCAGCGCTCGAACGCACTTCTTCCAGCGCAATCTCCGGATGGTCATGAATAAACTGCGAGACATCCCGCAACACAGCCGCATTCGAGTCGATTGCATCGAGCGCACGCTGACGCTGGATTCCACTTGTCATCGAGATTTCCTCAGAGTGTAAAGCCACAGTCGGGACAGAAACGATCGGACGCATCGAGCGTCATGCCGCAGTTCGGACAAAACCGCACCGTGTTGCGCGCCGAGGGAAGCTCAGTTCTGGTTTCCTGCACCTCGACCACCATCGTCCGTTCCACCACTCTCTCGCTCGATGTGGGAGACAGTCTCGGTGGAGCGTAGATGGTGTCATCGACCGGAGTTGCGGATGACTTGACTGCCGCCCCATTCGTGTTGGCGGAGCCGGCCTGGGGATTCGGGGAGAGCGCACGCGACTCCTCGATGCGGCGCGCGCGAGGATCCGGTCGCGCCACTGGCGGGGGAACCGGCCGAGCATAGCTGACTCGCGTCGACGGATCGGGAATAGCAAGCGACAAGCGGCTGAAACGGGTATAGAGCAGGAGCAGCGAAGCAACCAAGGAAAAGCCAAGTATGAACCAGTCGAAATTCCGCCAGAGCACACGTGTGACGATCGAGTCGTCGAGCGGATCACTCGTGAGTTGTCCGGCATAGGCGAGGTAATACAAGCGCAACGCCATGGCGATCAGCAGCGCGCCGTTGGCCGCGCCGAGCAACGCGCCGAGCAGCGCCCCCCACCGGGTGGGCGTACCCCATCTCAGTACAAGCGAGCCGGCGAACCCCATCAGCAGGACCACCACCAGGAGCAGAACCATGGCTGCGAGAAAACGCCCGGTCGCAACACTCATCGAGAACCAGTCGCTCAATCGCTCGCCGATGCGATCGCTCCACCAAAGCGCAGCTTCCGCTCCGGCCAGAATGGCGGTGCTCAGCACGAATCCACGCGCGACACCCACATTGGCGCCGATATACCCAATCAGCGCGATGATGCCTGCAAAGACCAGGCTCAATACGATCGACTCAGTCACTCCCAGCGTTTCCCTGCTTCAGTTCGCATCGTCAACCGAATTCTACGCGCTGGTGAGGATCGATTCGTTCTCGCTGGCCGATTTCCATCGCAACTTCGCAAAAAATGCAAACAACGCGCCCGCACGTGCGGACGCGTTGCCATGAGCAGTAGTGTGAACGAGATTGTCTAGGATTGCGTGAGCACCACGTTCTTGTCGAAGAGAACGGGCAAGCGCCCGGTCCATGGCCCCTGACGAGTCCCTTGCAAGGCGGGACTCTGAACATACATCTGCACCCAGTATCCAAGCGGCACATAGACCGCGTTGTCCAGGAGGAGCTGCTCGGCCTGGTTGTACTGGTCGTTGCGGGTCGCTTCATCTTGTTCTTCGTCCGCCTGATCGACGAGATCCTGGAAGTTGGCTGCCGCCGCGCCCGGATCCGCGTCGCCAATCGGCTCGAGATCCGGATTCCAGTTGAAGACCCCGGCCATCGCCGCGGCGGTCGGCGCACCGACGACATAGAGCAGATGCGGTGTGTTGTAGATGTTCCACCACCAGACAATGTTGAACTGGCTGCCGCCGTTGTCTGCGGTCTGGTCGTACGACGATCTGCTGCATCGAGAGCGACGTGTCATGCACGATGTCGATGCCGCTGTTTTCCTTGATCATCGCCAGCAGCGCGGCGTCACGTCCCTTGTCCGAATCTGAGTCTTCCGACGCCTGATAGTACGTGATGGTCGGCAGTCCCTCGGCATTGGGATAGCCCGCTTCCTCCAGCAACGCCTTGGCGCCCGCGGCATCGAAACCAATACCGTCTGGGCTAGTGTAGTTCGCAATCGTTTCCAGCACAGGCGGCATCATGGCGCTGCCAGGAGCCCAGGTTCCCTGCCAGATCTCATTGGCCCAGACATCGCGGTCGATCGACATTGCCACAGCACGCCGCACGCGCACATCGTTGAACGGTTCCTGATTGAAGTCCATGCCAATCGCGCGCACAGAACCCTGGGGCGCGATGCGCACAAGCTGCGCGTTCAGGGTTTCGTCGCCGGTCACGGTCTCCAGCAACGAGAGGGGCACGTCGGCCGAGATTGCGTTGCCGCTCTTGTACATATCGAGCGCGGCGCTGGCCGCGTCAGGACCGGTCAGGAAGAGCCATGTCAGTTCAGTGAGCGAGGGAGAGTTTCCATCCCAGTAGTTGGGATTTGGGGTCATCACCACGCTGTTCGCCGGATCGAACTCAGAGAACTGCCACGGCCCGGTTCCCGCGCCGCCCAGGGCGAACTCCTCGTCGCCGAGTTCGGCAACAACAGCCGGATCGACCACCGCCCAGACATACGCCGCCAGCAACGAGGGGAAAAAGCTGTATGCGTCGTTCAGCGAGATCGCGACCGTCAAGTCGTCGATCTTCTGGAAGCCAATCTCGGTCGAGTTGCCGGCAACGTAGTCGTCATATCCCTCGACCAAGGCCATGAAGTCGGCCATCGGGGAAGGGTTGGCCGGATCGAGCGCGCGTAACCAGCTCGAGATGAACGCGTCTGCATTGACCGGGTTGCCCGATGCGAACTTCAGGTCCGGTTTGATCTTGAAGGTGTACGTCTCGCCATCGTCGCTGACCTCGTAGCTCTCGCACAGATCGTTTTCGACGCCGCCGTTCTCGTTGTACCGCAAGAGACCGCCCCAAACGTTGGGGAACATGACCCAAAACGGTCCCCAGTTGACGGTGTGGTGGGGATCCAGCGTCACCGTTTGCCCCCATGGGTCGTAGGGGATCGTGAGCTTGGCGTCTGTGACGATGTTGTCCTGGTATCGCGCGAGAGATCGATTCGGGTTGGTTGGAGCGGCTGAGCTCGATCCGACGCCCATTCGATTTGCCGCTACCGCAGCCGTGGCAATCGCTGACCAGCGCATCAGGTCACGCCGGGTTGGGTTCGGGCAGGTCTTCCGGAAGGTCTCCATCAACCGAGCGATCTCGGGTTGAGTCGTGGTGGGCTCTGTGGTTCGATCGTCGATCGGCACGTGCGTACTCCCTTCGAGGGTAGATTCATGAATGCCGCAGCGTATCTTTCATCCGACATGGCCGAATGCAGCACGCACGACCATGCGACCCCGAATCCTACGCCATTCGGCCAGGAGCGGTCCGCCGTTGTCGATGAAACGAGCGGCGCGCCCGCTTGGTTTCGCGCAAAGCGGCGAGCGCGTCAGTCGACGATATCGTAGGACCGCGAGCCAGCATCGGTCAAAAACGCGGCCAGGAGATCGATACAGGCTTGAATATCGGCGAGGCGCGCCATCTCGTTCACCGTGTGCGCGTAACGGGTCGGGATCGAGAGTGTGAACGCCGCATTTCCACCGCGTGCCTGCGCGGTTGCGCCGGCATCTGTACCCCCACGCGGGAGGAACTCGAACTGATACGGTATGCCGTTCGCCTCTGCCAGATCGCGGAAATGATCGACGAGCTTGTAGTTCGGGATGACGGAGGAATCGAAGTACTTGAGCGCGGCGCCCTTGCCGAGCTGGGTCACATAGTCCGATGGTTTCATGCCCGGGATGTCGAGCGACAATGTGATATCGATTGCAATAGAAATGTCGGGATCTGCGGTGTAGCCCGCCACGCGCGCGCCGCGCAGTCCCACTTCCTCCTGGGCAGTGGCAACCGCATGGATCTCGGCGTTGGCGCCGTCCACCTTCCGCAGCGCTTCGATCATGATGAAAACGCCGACCCGGTCGTCGAGCGACTTCGAAATGACCGAATCGCCGACCACCTCCAGCGTGCGATCCATGGTTACCTGATCGCCCAGATTGATAGCAGCCCTGACCTGGTCAGCCGTCATGCCGAGGTCGATGAAGAGATCCGTGGTCTTGAACTTGTTGCTCTCCGACCCATCCAGCAGATGCGCCGGCTTGGTGGCAATCATGAAAACGCCACGATGCGGATTGCCGGATCGATCCCAGACGATGACCCTCTGCGCGGGCAGCACGGTCATGTCGAACCCGCCGATGGCCTGAACGCGCAAGAATCCCTGTTCGTCGATATGCGAAACGAGGAAACCGATCTCGTCGGTGTGCGCCGCGAGCATCAACCTTGGACCACCTGTGCCCTTGCGGATGCCGGCGACATTTCCAAAGGGATCGACCGTCACCTCATCGCAGATGGGCCGCAACTCGTCACGCACCAATGCGGCAATCTTCCCCTCGCGTCCCGAGACTCCAGGTGTTTCACAGAGCCGCTTGAGCAGGTCGATATTCAGATCGGACACGAAGTTTCCCACCTTCCCTGATGCAAATCCGGCACTCTGTCCGGCCTAGGAGTCGCTCGAACCAATCAAGAGGATGCCGGACGTGTGCTGCAAACCGTCCTGCTGGTAGGAGACCGAAGCAAACGGACCTGGCATGCGGGACACGACAAGATCGAGCAACGCCTGATCGCCGCCAAGAAGTGAATTCACCACCGAGCAACCAGTGTCCAGTAGCCAGTTCCCGGCATTGCTTTCGTCGCCTTCGAACACGGTGGGGGTCGCCACGTCAGATTCACTCGCACCAGCCAGACACCGAACAATCGCGCTTTCCGAGTTTTCGGCGAGGAGTTCGAGCAACGCCGGGGCAAGCTGATCTGCAATCGCTTGCACATCAACGTAGGTGACGCTGTCGTAGGACGCTGGCAGTTCCGCCAGCGCGGCCTGGTAGTCCGCTGACGCGGAGAGCGGAGCCGCTGGCTCGACCGCAACGGTCTCGATGCCATCGCCGAGCCCGATCATGAGCTGATCGTCGACCACGCCATACTGAATGGTTGCGCTCACCCCGTCCAGATCGAGCGCCACGTTATTGACGGTCTGTCCGTCGATCGACGCCGAAGTCACGCTCGCCATACCCGCGCCAGACGATTGGATCAGCGGGCCAAGACTCGTGACCGCCACCGACACGATATCGGGGTTGTCGAGTTCGGACGCAATGACCGCAGAGCTGCCGAACGGATCGTCGGTGTCGATGGAAAACAACGCCGCGCCATAATCGCCAGTCAGCTGGTCGAACATGTCGGTCTTGAAGTTGATGCCAGTCAGCATCGAGAGAAACCCGAACTGCTCCTCGACGTCGAAATCAGAAAGATCGACGTCTCCACCACCCATGGCTCCCACCAACGTGGTCAACAGAATCCTTTGCAGCTGGTCGATGGCCCAACTCTGTCCGAGATCTTGTCCGGCATAGACGGCGAGCGTCGTATCGGGCACGGAATCGGCAAACGCAGGATTCGGTCCTCTCGTGTCGATCAAACCGTCTGCAAGTGACGTTGGCATAGAAACCGATTCGAATCTCAGACCGGCATCGGACGCCGCGATGGTGAACGCTGTCTCGCCGATCGGCGTGTCGATCGACGAAACATCCACCGAAGCGATCGTCAGGCTGCCAGCCGAATCGAGGAACTTCGCCGGATCGAGGTATCCAAACACAAGCCGTTCGACAGGAAGCGCCGCGTTGAGATCCTGGAGCTCTTCCGACTCCGCCAGAGACGGCGCGGTGCCCTGTGTAGTTTCGATGAAGGGGCGAAGCGATTCATAGTCCGCCCCGAAGAAGATGTAGTCGCCCGAGAAGGCAACGACCGTAGGAGCAGCGCTTTCGGAAGCGTCCTCGGTTGGATTCTGCAAGACAACAACTGATCCTGCCTGCATGCGCCGCACTTCGCCGCCGTCATTCGCGACCTGCTCGGCATACCAGTCCTCCACCAGTTCGCGCGCCTCTCCAGCTTCGATCGGGTGGAGCACGATGGCATAGTCAGGAAGGAACGAGCCGATGATGCTTCCGGGGCTCGGCGAGGAACCTTCCGTTGTGTCGCCGACTCCTCCAAAGCCAGTCAGTCCGGCTCCGACGTCGCCCTCCAGAACTGTTTTCAGATCGGATGGGATCATCGCCAGCAGCTTGGTCAGCTGTTCCACGATCGACGAGATGGTGTCGCCTGCGCCGGGGAACACGAGCCGTGCGGCAAGCGCGTTGAGCTCGAGATATTGGTCGCTCGTGGGGTCGAATGCGGTAGCCACATAAGCCGCCGTCTCGACCGGCATCGACTCGGCAAGCGGCATGGCGCCAGGCGCCTCTCCGGCGACGGGCGTAGCCTCCTGGGCACGAACCTGGCTGGAGCCGACGGTGGCCATCATTGGGGCAACGAGCAGCACTGCAGCGAGCAGGAAGAACACGCGAAAACGTGGTCGAATCATTGAATCTCCCTGGAAGGTGGTCTGGTCAGTGTCCTGAGGTAGGCGAACAGCGAGCTCAGTCTTGCATCTTCTCGTCGACACCGGTGGCGATGCTGAAAATGATCATGAACATGGCCGCGAGCAAACCGATGATCACGAGGATCGCCCCGATCATGATGACAAACGTGAGAATGCCCTTGAGGATATCCATCGTTCCCTATCCATCGCTACGACGGTACTTCTGCCGCAAGTATAGGGCGGCCGGCGCTCACGACGGCGGCAAGAGAAAACGGCCCAGGCGTGATTCTGCCTGGGCCGTCTCGACGTGCTCGTTGATTACGCCAGAACCGGCGCTTCGCTGAGGCTCGCTTTGAAGGTGAGATGACCGCCATCGTTATCGACGGTCACGGTCTCTCCGTCGCGGACCTCGCCTTTGATGACCTTGATCGAGAGCGGGTCGAGGACCTCTTTTTGGATCACCCGTTTCAGGGGACGTGCCCCATACACCGGGTCATAGCCCTTGTTCGCCAGCAGCTCACGCGCGCTGTCGGTCATCTTGAGCTCGATCTGCCGTTCGGCGAGCCGATTGGCCACGCTTCGGAGCTGAATCTCGACCACCTCGGCCAACTGCTTGCGGCTCAGCGGCTTGAAGATCACGATCTCATCGATGCGGTTCAGCAGCTCGGGGCGGAATGACGCTTGCAGCACTTCCATGATCTTGGCGCGCATCTCGTCTTCGTTGCCGACGAGCGAGGTGATGTACTGCGAACCCAGGTTCGACGTCATGATGATGATCGTGTTCTTGAAATCGACAGTCCGCCCTTGACCATCCGTCAGGCGGCCATCATCCAGAAGCTGCAGGAGCACATTGAAGACATCCGGGTGCGCTTTCTCGATCTCGTCGAGCAGGATCACGCTGAACGGTCGACGACGCACCGCCTCGGTGAGCTGACCACCCTCGTCGTAACCCACGTAGCCCGGAGGGGCGCCGATCAGCCGGCTGACGGAGTGTTTCTCCATGTACTCCGACATGTCGATCCGGGTGAGCGCCTGCTCATCGTCGAAAAGCACCTCGGCCAGGGCGCGCGCCAGCTCGGTCTTGCCGACGCCCGTGGGTCCCAGAAAGAGAAAGCTGCCGATCGGCTTGTTTGGATCGGAAAGCCCCGCCCGGGATCGCCGGATGGCTGACGCCACCGCATCGACCGCTTCATCTTGCCCGACTACCCGTTCGTGCAGACGATCCTCCAAATGGAGCAACTTCTCGATTTCGCCTTCCATCAGGCGGTTCGCGGGGATGCCAGTCCAGCGGCTGACGACATCGGCGATGTCCTCTGCGTCCACTTCTTCCTTGAGCAGCTTACCGCTCGACTGAAGTCGCTCGAGATCGGCCTCGGCTTTCCGAATCTGCTCCTGGATCTCGACCATCTTGCCGTATTGCAGTTGCGCGGCCCGATTGAGATCGTATTCACGCTGCGCTTGCTCGATCTCGACCCGTGTCTGGTCGAGCTGGTTTCGCAGGTCAGAAATGCTGGCAAGTGCCTCGCGCTCCTGATCCCACTTCGACCGCAACGCATCGCGCTCTTCTTGCAGACTGGCGAGCTCGCCCTCCAGCGCCGTCAGGCGCTGTTTGGTCGCATCGTCCTTCTCCTTCTTCAGCGCTTCGCGCTCGATCTCGAGTTGCATGATCCGGCGTTCGATCTCATCCAGCTCTACCGGCATGGACGTGATCTCCATCCGCAAGCGAGAGGCAGCTTCGTCGACAAGATCGATCGCCTTGTCGGGCAGGAACCGGTCGGAGATGAAGCGGTTCGACAACACCGCAGCCGACACCAGCGCCGAGTCGAGAATCTTCACCTGGTGATGGACCTCATAGCGTTCCCGCAGACCGCGCAGAATCGAAATGGTGTCCTCCACCGACGGCTCGCCGACATAGACCGGCTGGAAGCGCCGTTCCAGCGCAGCGTCTTTCTCGATGTACTTGCGGTACTCGTCGAGCGTGGTCGCGCCGATGGCGCTCAGCTCGCCGCGCGCCAGCATCGGTTTGAGGAGATTGGCGGCATCCATCGAGCCTTCCGATGCGCCTGCACCGATGACCGTGTGCAGCTCGTCGATGAAGAGGATGATCTGCCCTTCTGCCTGGCTGACCTCCTTGAGGACTGCCTTCAGGCGCTCCTCGAACTCGCCGCGATACTTCGCCCCGGCGACCAACGCGCCCATGTCGAGCGCAATGACCCGCTTATCCTTGAGTCCCTCCGGAACATCGCCACGCACAATGCGCTGCGCCAGACCTTCGACGATGGCCGTCTTGCCAACGCCCGGTTCGCCAATCAACACCGGATTGTTCTTGGTGCGGCGGGAGAGCACCTGAATCACACGGCGAATCTCTTCGTCGCGGCCAATGACCGGGTCGAGCTTGCCTTGCTCGGCCAGCTTGGTCAGGTCCTGACCGTACTTCTCGAGTGACTGATACTTGCCTTCCGGGTTGGCATCGGTCACCCGTTGTCCGCCGCGGACCTCTTTGAGTGCTTCTCGAACTTTGTCCTCGGTGACGCCGTTTCGCTCGAGCAGACGGGCAACATCGGAACTCTTGTTGTCGAGCATGGCGAGCAGGAAATGCTCGGTGCTCGTGTATTCATCACCAAACTGGCCAGCGATTCGATTGGCATCCTCGAGCAGCTTCGCCGTTGCGTTGGAGAGCCGGGCCTCGGCGCTGTGCTGCAATTTTGGAAGCGCATCGACCGCCTGGTCGACCGCCATCGCCAGCGCGCGGGGATCGAGCCCCATTTTCAGAATGACCTGCGGTACGACGCCGTCCGATTGGTTCAGCAACGCCTGGAGCACGGTCACAGGCTCCAGCTGCGCGATCCGAAGCTCGCGGGTCCGCTGTTGCGCGGAGCCCAGCGCTTGCTGTGCTTTCTCGGTGAATCCCTGATTGATACTCATATCGTTGTTCTTCCCACTTCCTTGTCAAGAGAACGCCGCCTCTCGGCGACGTTCTCGATCATGTCTTCTGGATTAGTCGCCCTGGTAACCAAGTCGGCCAAGAAGGTCGGTGAGCAGGTCACTGACCTCACCCAACTGACCGCCAACATCTCGTTCGGAGAGCCGATCGACCCGATCGCGCACTGCCCGCAGGTCTCGCGTCACCTCGAGCGCCAACTGCACACCGGCCAGATTCAGCCCCCGATCCTCGACGAGATGCTTGACCTGTCGCAACCGTTCGATGTCCTGGTCGGAATACAGCCGCAGGTTCGTCACCGTGCGCGATGGTGCCACCAGCCCCTCGCGCTCATACTTGCGCAACGTTTGCGGATGCATCTCTACGAGACGCGCCGCCACGCTGATCACAAAGACAGGTTCATTGACGCGGGCTGGCATCGCTCCTCCATTCCTATTTACCAGAAGGAATGATAAAGGTTGATACAGTTCATGTCAATGTTGCGTCGATTTGGAAGGGACTGCTGACATGAAAATCTATGCTCACCGGGGAGTTTCCGCACGGCATCCGGAGAACACGATCGAAGCGTTTCAGGCGGCGATCGACGCCGGTGTCTACGGGGTCGAGCTCGATATTCACCGTTCCGCAGATGGTGCGCCAGTGGTTATTCACGACGATCGACTGGAGCGCACCACAAATGGCACTGGTTCGGTCACGGAGCGGTCTGTGGCCGAACTGCGCGAGCTCGATGCCGGGAACGGACAGTACGTGCCAACGTTCGAAGAAGTGGTCGATTTGGCCGATGGGCGATTGCACTTCGACATCGAGATCAAGGGAAAGAACTGCGAGCAGGGCGTGCTGGACGTGCTGGCCGCCTCTCCGAACACCCGGGCGGCAATCTCTTCGTTCGATTGGGAGGTGCTGGCGAACGTGCGCGCTCTGGCGCCCAAGTTTGAGCTTTGGGTCCTGACGCCCACGGTGTCAGCAGACGCCATCGCCGTGGCCCAGGAGCTAGGGGCCACCGTCCTGGCGGTTCACCACTCTGCGGTGTCGAAATCGGCCATGGAGCTTGCATCGGACGCGGGTCTCGACGTCATGGCGTGGACGGTCAATAGCCAGCAAGAGGCCGACCGGCTTCGTGAGCTTGGCGTCGTGGCAATCTGCACCGACGATCCGCTCGAGGTCCACTAGTCCGTCGCCCGAACCAGAGTCGTGCCGGTTCTACAGCGATCGTCACGGGGCCACCTGGCAGTCTCATCCGGATACGGAACTTGCCAGTTCCGATACTATGCGGTATCGTAATCCGCATGGAACTGAATGCGACCTCAGCAATCGACAGTTCGACACCGATAGACGGCTCCAATTCGGCCGTATCGGCGCGACCTGGGCGCAAACGCGATCGGAGCCGCGATGCGGCGATTCTGGATGCAGCGCTCGATGTACTGAGCGAAGTGGGCTATGGCAACCTGACCATGAATATGGTGGCCGCGCGGGCGCATGCGGGCAAAGGGACTTTGTACCGCCGGTGGCGTTCGAAGGACGAGCTCATCATCGATGCCGTCGGCAGGATGAAGGTCATGCGGGTCGATCTCGCGCACCCTCCTCAGACAGGTTCTCTGCGCGGCGACTTGCTCGCGTTGTACCGACCGCAGTCGATGGAAGAAACCGAGCGAACGCTTTCGATCATGGCCGGGCTTGCTGGTTTACTCGCCAGCGACGCATCGGTGGCAAGCGAAGTCCATGCCGCAGTTGTCGGTCCCTGGGCGAACGCCCATCGCATCATCATGCAACGCGGTATCGAGCGTGGAGAGATTCGTCCGGACGCGGACATCGAAACGCTTTCGCTCGTCACTCCGTCGTTGGCTGCATATCGGTCGCTTGTGCAACGCCTCCCGTTCGACTTCGAGTTCCTTACGTCTATCGTCGATAGCGTGCTCTTGCCGGCGCTCGATGTGCGGCAGACACCTTCTGATGACGGCCACGCGCGCAAGGAGGGGTAGGGGGCCGTCGAGCTTTTTCGCTCACTTCATCGAGTTCACCTTCGAGTCCAAATCGCTTGATCCACGTTGGCCGATCAGAACCAGGGTTCTGATTGGTTGCGCCCAAAAAGGAGACATCCATGGGAATCGAAACTACCGTTCATCTCAACTTCCGTGGAAACGCACGCGAAGCGCTCGACTTTTATGCCACCGCATTCGATGGTCAGGCAGTTGCCGTGACGTACGAACAGGCATCGAGCACGCAAAACACGGCCGAAGCCGATCTCGTTCTGTGGGGCGAGGTACGCGCCTCGAACGGCGTGCACGTTATGGCGTACGACGTTCCGGGAGCACTCTCTTACGACCAGGGTGAGCGGTCGTTCTTCGTTTCGCTGCGTGGCGCGAGCATGGAGGAGATTACGGCAGCCTGGAACGGCCTGCTCCCGGGCGCGACGGTGGTTCAGCACCTTGCACCCTCCGGGTGGGCGCCCCTCTACGGCATGCTGACCGACCGGTTTGGCGTAACGTGGGTGCTCGATGTGGCAGCGGGCAACCATCAGCAGTAGGCACAACGAGCTGATCGGTCAGTTCGTCGAAACAGAAAACGGGCAGATGGAAAACGCCATCTGCCCGCTTTTCGTTGTTCAGAATTGCTTCTACAGACCTGCAGCCTTGGTCAGCGCGCGCTTGGTCAGGACGCGCACCAGATGGGCGCGATACTCGGCCGAGGCGTAGACATCGCTGTTCAGCTCGCCGAGATCGTCGGCGGCAAGCGCTGCGGCAGCGGCGATGCTGTCGGCATCCAGTTTCTTGCCGACCAGAGCGGCTTCAGCCGAAGTAGCGCGCTTGGCGTGTTCGGGAGCGCCGGTCACCGCGATCCGCGCGGACTCGACCTTTCCGTCCTTTTCCTTGACCGCTACAGCCACGCCAACAACGGCGTAACCCGAGGCCGGGTGCGCGTGCTTCACGTAAGCCTGCCTGGCGCCCGCGAAGTCACTCGGGATGTTGACGCTGGTCAAGATCTCGTCCTCGGTCAGCGAGGTGGTCAACAGCCCGACGAAAAGGTCGTCGAGCGCGATGTCTCGCTCACCACCGGTTCCCTTGACCGTGACGGATGCATTCAGGGCGAGCATCACGGCAGTAAGGTCGGCCGCAGGGTCGTTGTGCGCCATCGAGCCGCCAACTGTGCCCCGATTTCGCACCGACGGGTCGCCGACCTGCTTGGTGGCATCCACGACAACCGGGAAATCGCCGAACTTGTCGGAATCGACCACGCTCGCATACGTGGTGGTCGCGCCGATCTTGACGCCCTTCCCATCTTTGATACCAGAGAGACCCTTGATCCGGCCGATATCGACGATCGTGCCGGGCGCCGCCAGGCGGAGCTTCATCGCCGGAATCAACGAATGACCGCCAGCCAACACCTTGGCGTCCGGGTTCGACGCCAAAATGCTGATCGCTTCATCGACGCTCGTCGGACGAACGTACTCGAATTGCTGTGGGTACACCTTTGCGCTCACCTTTCCTACTTCAGAGACCGCGGGTCCTGCCGCCGCGTTCAGTGCGTTCCTAACGAGCCGCGTTGATCGACTCCCAGATCCGTTCCGGGGTCATCGGCATCTGAATGTTGTCGACACCAAGATGGCGCACCGCGTCGACCACGGCGTTTCCAACTGCCGGTGTCGATGCGATGGTACCGGCCTCGCCGGCGCCCTTGGAGCCCATTGGGTTAACCGGACTGGGCGTCACGGTGCTGTCGAGGTCGTACCAGGGAACCTGGCTCGCCTTGGGGACCGCGTAATCGGAGAGCGAGCCGGTCAGCAACTGTCCGTCCTCGTTGTAGTACGCGCCCTCGTACAACGCCTGCGCCAGACCCTGGGCGATACCGCCATGAATCTGACCGCCGACGATCAGCGGATTGATGACATTTCCGACATCGTCCACCGCCAGGTATCGAAGGACGTCCAGTTCGCCGGACTCGGTATCGACCTCGACCACGCACACATGCGTGCCGAATGGGAATGTGCAGTTGGGCGGATCGTAATAGGTCGTTTCATCGAGGAACGGTTCCATCCCCTCGGGAAGGTCATACCCAAGGTGCGCCGCGGCGGCGACTTCCTGGATCGATTTCGCCGCTTCCGGAGAACCCTTGACGAAGACCTTTCCGTTCTCGAACTCGACATCGGCTTCGGATGCTTCCAGCATGTGAGCGCCGAGCTTCTTGACCTTGTTGATCACCTTGTCGGTCGACTTGTAGATCGCCGTTCCGCCGACCGTGAGCGACCGGCTGCCGTACGTCCCGAAGCCGAACGGCGTGCCGAGCGAGTCGGAGTGCTTGATCTGGACATCGTCATAGGGGATCCCCAGCTTGTCGGAAACGAGCTGAGCAAACGTTGTCTCGTGGCCTTGCCCATGCGGCAGTGAGCCGGTGGTGACCACCGTCTTCCCCGTCAGCTGAACGCGGATGTTGGCGCTCTCCCACAAGCCAGCGCCCCAACCTTCACCGCCCAGACCAATCCATTTCGAGGGAGCGACTCCGCAGACCTCGACGTAGGACGAGAGGCCGATGCCAAGCACCTTCTTCTCGCCTGCCTCGATGCGCCGTTTCTGCTCCGCGCGCAGGTCCTTGTACCCTACGAGTTCGAGCGCTTTGTCGAGTGCGCGCTCATAGTTGCCCGAGTCGTACGGCAACATGCCGACGCCGGTGTCATAGGGGAAGTCTTCCGGCTGGATGAAGTTCTTGCGTCGCACTTCGGCCGGATCGACTCCGGTTGCGGCGGCAACAGCATCACAGACACGTTCGATCAGGTAAGCCGCTTCCGGGCGGCCGGCGCCTCGGTAGGCGTCCACCAGCGCGGTGTTGGTGTACGCGGCAACGACATCGACCCGAATGTTCGGAATCTTGTAGCACCCCGCGATCATCCGTCCGTAGAGGGTGGTCGGGATTCCCGCGGCGATCGTGGAGAAGTAGGCGCCGATATTCGCCCACGTCTTCACCTTCAGCGCCTTGATCGAGCCATCCTTGCTTGCGCCAACCTCCACATCGGAAATGTGGTCGCGGCCATGGGTGGTCGAGACATAGTTCTCCATCCGGTCTTCGAAGAACTTGACCGGCCGTCCGCCCAGTTTCTTCGAGATCGCCATGGTGAGCGGCATGTCGTAGTAGCAAAAGATCTTCGCGCCAAATCCGCCGCCAATGTCGGGCGAGATCGTGCGGATTTTCTGCTCGGGGATGCCCAGCACAAAGGCCGCGATGAGCAACCGCATGACATGCGGCGCCTGGGACGTAATCCAGAGGGTATAGTCGCCCGTCCCCGGATCGTACCGGGCGATGGAACCACGCGGCTCCATCGGGTTCGGGATCAGACGCTGATTGACGATGTGCAAGCTGGCTGTGACATCCGAATCCGCCAGCGCCGCATCGACGACATCAGCGTCCTTGCCGCAGGACCACTCCAGCACGATGTTGTTGGGGGCTTCCTCATGCAGCTGTGGCGCGCCCGCTTCCGTCGCTTTCTTGGCATCGACGACCACGGGCAGCTCTTCGTACTCGACCACGACCGCTTGCGCGGCGTCGCGCACAGATATTGGCTCTCCGCGACGGCCACAGCCACCGGATCGCCGCGAGATGGACTTCGTTGACCGCCAGGACGCGGGGAATTACCGCATGATTTGTCACTCCACCCGCTTGCCAGGCTGCCGGAAGCGGATTGAGATCCATGAAATCTTCGCCAGTGAACGCCGCCACAACGCCGGGCATCGCCAATGCCGGGGGCGAGATCGATGCTCCTGATCTTCGCGTGCGCGAGGTGAACGCACCAGGCCGATATGCAACAAACCCGGCATGCGCAGATCATTCGATGAACTGCCGCTGCCCGGTGATAGGAACGTGGATCCTCGCGCCGCTTGATCGCCTTTCCCGACCATCCGCTCGGGCGCGTCGATGGAAACAGCCATCGCTGAACCTCCTTGTCACGTGACCATGCACGGTCTGCCACCTACGCCGGCGGCTCCGCGCACCCGTTCGGTCGATGCGGGCAACCTAGCCCTTCTTGGCAGCGTACTGGATGGCTTTGACGATGTTCTGGTACGGTGCAGCGGCAGAGGTTTCCCTCGAGCGCGTGCCGAATCTCTTCTTCGGTCGGATCGGATCGGTCTCCAGAAAGGCGGAGGCGGCCATGATCATGCCCGGTGTGCAGTAGCCGCACTGCAGAGCCATGCCTCCTCCCGAAGCCTTCCTGCACCGGATGCAGGTTGTCCTCAGTGCCGAGACCTTCGATCGTGGTAATCGATGCGCCGTCGGCCTGGACGGTGAGGACCGTGCAGCTCTTGACCGCCTTGCCATCGACGGAGTATGGTGCACGCACCGCAGGAACTGGTGTCACGCACACTACGACGTGGGTTGCGCCGGTCAGCGCCAGGTTCTCGCAGAAGGAAATGCACGAGCAGCTGCCGCGGCTCGACCTCGGCGTGGTGTTCGACGCCGTTGACGGTGATATCAACCGGAACGACGCTTTGCGCTACCGCCGTTGACATTGGTGAACTGCTCCTTTCGAAATCACCGAGACTCCGTCATCGTCGGTGTTCCCTGTACGGTCATCGCCGGTGCCACTGCTCGACTCGACCGATCGTCGTCGCGCGTGCCGCGGATTCGTCCCGCGTACGCCACCTGCGAAGCGAACTTCGCGCGTGGCAGCGGCATCGTGAAGTGATGGCGGTATATCCCGCCCAGTTGCCGCGCGGTATCCGGGCGGATCGCCTGAGTTCATGATCGTGCCCTGTACTGGAAAGCCGCCCAATCCGCGGCTTAAGGAGCGCGCCGCAATGGCATCCTACGGCGACGAAGGCGAGGTGGCATCGACCGATCAGGTAGAGACCGACCGGTTCCGCTCCGTCGCCAGGCGAAGGCACGTTCACTGTCCTGCCGTCTCCAATCCGGCGTTTCGCCGGCTGTGGATGTCGACCTTGGTGTCGACAACGCTCGGCAGTGGATGCAGTCGACCGCCATCGGCTGGCTGGCGCTCGACCTCTCCAATCGTTCTTCGTTCGTCGGTTTGGTTGCGTTCGCAGCCCGGGTCCACTTTCTCTTCGTTTCGGTAAGCGGATTGCTGCTCGACCGGTTCGATCGGCGCAAGGTGCTCATCGCCTGCCAGGCGGCTGCATCGATCTGCGCGGTGCTCCTCGATCGATGTCGTGACTGGCTACGTCGTGGCCTGCTTGCCTGCTGTTGTTCGCGTTCATCAATGGCTCACTGCAGGCAATCATGAATCCCGCGCAGCAAGCAATCGTTCCATCGCTCGTTTCTCGGGGAGCAGCTCACGAACGGCATCGCCCTCGTAGGCGCCGGGCAGAACATGACGTGTAGTGGGTCCGTCAGTGGCGGGCGCGATCATCGGGTTCGCTGGCACGGGAGCCGCCTTCTTCTGCCGAATGCATTGGTCGTTGCGCTGGTCGTATTTGCTCACCACCCGATTCCCGGAGATGGCGGCCAGGAACGCGGTCACCTCGTTGGGGTCGGTGTTCGACGGCAGCCGCATCGTCTGGGGCCGGCGCGATCTTCGCGCGATCATGACCCTCATTTCGATCACGATCCTGTTGGTCTTCCCTGTTGTCGTTCTGTCGGTCTTCGCGCGGGACGTGCTCGATATCGGTCCTGAAGGACTGGGGGTGTTGATGGCATCATCTGGCGGCGGCGCGGTGATCGGATCGATCTACGTCGCCTCACGCAAGCAACAGCCGACCGGACGGGGATTCGTCGTCGCCGCCATCGCCTATGGCTTCATCATTGCCGCGTTCGCGTTCTCGCCCAACCTGCTGGTAGCCGTTGTCTTGCTCGTCGCGGCAGGTTTCCTCGGTTCCGCCTATGTGAGCTCCGTGAATGCAGCGTTGCAAAGCCGCATTTCGGACGATGTGCGCGGTCGAGTGATGTCGATCTACATGTTGACCTGGGGTTTTACGCCCATTGGTTCGATCGCGATCGGCGCAATCGCCTCAGTACTCGGGATCTCGACGACCATCGCAGGGCCGCGATGCTCGGGAACGCGCTACTGGTCGCCCTCTACCTGTTCGACAAACAGGTCGGGAGATCTGAGGCGCTGCCAAGCTGGAGAACGGTCAGCGCAGTCTCCGTTCGAGCCAGCGATGCTGAATCAGCAACGATGGCGCGAATCTGTGCGGCTTGCCGGTCGATGTTGCCGTTGCCAGGCTGAATCGGGCCAATGTCGAAATCACCTCCTGTACCCAGTGCTGCAGCGACTTGCGCACCCGGTTCAACGAGGGCGGAGATTCCAGCAGCGGCGGCATCCGCGAGTACCCATTCACGCAAAACGCGGTTTGGCAGTGGCAGGCTGGCCGCTTGATGAAGCACGCCCTCGATCGGCGCGCACCTGTTCGGCATCCGCAGACCAGCGCGTGACCAGGTCGACGGCTGTCCGGCTTGCTGATGCGCGCCACGCGCGATCTCCTGGTCGACTGCGGAGAAATCCGGTCCCGGAGCGGGTGGTTGGACCAAAAAGTGGTCGGTGCATATCGAACCAGCTCGCACCGGCAGCACTCGAGGGCGAGGCATGGGCCGACGAGAAGGTCGCTGGCGGCACGATCCTCGAGTCCATCGATTGCTGCCATACGTGCGCGCGCCGCACCGCCTGGTATCCGTCCGGTCAGCTCGTCTGCCGTTGCCTCGGCAAGATCACCTCCTGCGGCTTGACAGTGGCGCGCGTGATGCCGCGCCCACCGGACAGGACGTAGGTGGTCATCGCGCTCTGCGGCGCAAGAACAAGCCCGGCACGATGACTCCGTTGGCGCGCCATTCACCCAGGTGATCGGTATACGCAGGACCAACGCTGGCCAGGGCGTCAGCATCTCGACACTCACCTGCTTGCTGCGCGCTGTCTCGATCGAGAACTTCGCGCGTCGGCGGCCTGCATGATGAGGTCGTCGCCGCGACGACCGAGCAGCACAAAATCAGGTTTTTGCAACTGAGCGCTTTGACGCTGCGTATGCGACATGCGGCATCGCGTCCGGTCAGAATGACCTGCTCCACCCGATACGGCTCATCACCGGGAATGCCAACCTCGGCGCCAATCAGCGATCCGATATGGTCAGAAACGATGTCGCTCCAGCTGGACCCGATCAGCGCGCTGGAGCCGCCGGAATCGGCGAGACCCATGAGCCGCCGATCAGGCAGCGCCGGATCAGCGACCCGCCGGGAAACCGCAGGGGAACGAAAGTCTCCGTCCGGATTTGGGTTTAGGTGGCAAACGTCAACGATGTCGCTCGACTCGAATCAGACAAGCGATCACTCTTGTCGGAAAGCATAGCAAACCAATTGCTGCGCTTCCCGTAAAATTGGCGGCTAGCTGGAGTGATTCCGGTCGGTCGGTCCCGCATCCGGGGTTTTGGCTCATCCATGGGACCGAGAGAAAGCATTCATGGTAGCGGTTCAGCAGAACCCCTTATTCACCTGCGGCCGCCACGGGCGCAATGGTGGTTGCCGCGCCTCGAAGCGCACGGCATCGGATACGGTTTTTGGTATCCCCGGGGTGCACACTCGCGCTCTACGATGCGCTTGGCGACCTCACTTCGTTACTGCAGTTGGCTCGGCACGAGCAAGGTGTCGGGTTCATGGCCGATGGCCATGCTTCGGGCGACGGGCAGCCGGGCGTCGCCGCCGCCAAAATGTCATTACGGGACCAGGCGTCACGAACATCGCCACGGCGGTTGGGGAGGCGTACACGGACTCGAGCCCGCTGCTGGTCATCTCGTCGAATGCAGTCGAAAGCCCGTACCTCGATGACATGCGCGGCAATCTGCACGATCGATCAGATGGCCGTGATGAAGGCGGTCACCAAATGGAATGCGCGCATCACCAACGTCGACGATGCCGTCCGTCATGGAGGAAGCACTTCGACCGGCTCGAGACAGGTCGCCCGCTGCCGGTGCATGTCGAAATACCGCTCGACGTGCTGGATCGGAGGGCGACCTGGAGCAACTGCGCCGCGCGAACTGTTCATCATCGTGTCTGAACCGGACGAGGAAAGATGAAAAGATCGAAGTGGTGAAGCCGCGTTGCTGGCGGATGCCAGGCGCCCGCTGATCTATGCCGGAGGCGGAGCTGCCGGCGGCGCACGTTCTCCAGTTGGCGGAACGGCTCAAAGCGCCGGTGCTGACTTCCGATCATGGGGAAGGGCGCGATCCCGAGGATCATCCTCCCGCTCGGCGCCGTGGCCGGCAACGTCGTCGATGACTCACTTCAAGCAGGCCGACGCAGTGATCGTGATCGGCTCGAAACTGGGCGCTCAGGCGACCCAGATGTTCCAGATGTCATTGCCGGAAACGCTGGGATTCGCATCGACACGATCCACGCGAGATGCATCTCAACGCTCATCCACTCCCTCCTCGGGGACGCCGCGCTGATCAGCGAACGGCTGGTGACAGCACTTTCGGACACGGTCGAGTTGGCTGGTGTGACCAGATACGCGAGGTTCAGGCGGTCCGCAAAGCGGCCGCCAGCGTGGTTCGCGGAGCGGAGGGATTGGGCATCGATGTGCTGTGCCGCGCGATCTCTGACGTGAGTGGTTTCAGCATTGACATGACGATGAGAGTTATGTCGCGTGCGGTCCGGTCTACGAGCCACGCACGTTCTCTTCCCGAGTGGATTTGGCACGCTGTTTGCGGTGCCAGCCGCCATTGGCGCGAAAAATCGGGTCGCCCCGATGCAGCAGTGGTCGCGGTGGTTGGCGACGGCGGGTTCCAGTACACCATGGGCGACCTCGGTTGCGCGGTACAGGAACGCCTGGGTCTGCCAATCGTGATCTTCAACGATTCGACCTACCAGCAGCCAGGCAGAAGTGATGAGCGCGACGGCCGCTACATGGCAGTCGATCCGCCAATCCGACTACGTGAACCTTCGCGGATATGGCGGTGTCCCAGGGGTGCGGGCAACTCCCCGCAGAGCTTTCCGAGCGCGAGGTGAAGCTCGCGTGCCTTCGACAGGAATTGCCGACCATCATCGATGTTCCGATCGCGCCCTGGGTCTAGTTCCCGGACGATTCGATCTTCAGGAAACGCCCTCGACGCGCCGCGGCGGCTGCAATGATTGCGACCGCGGCGCTCGCCATTCCAGCCAGCAGCAGGATGCGGCCAAGCCAATCCCAACCGTCCACACCATAGACCAGCTCGACTCTGTGCCTGGCCTGTGACGCGGTGACCGTCATGAATCCGTTTGTGGATGTCGGCCGGCTGGCCGTCGACCGTTGCGGTCCAGCGAGGGAACCAGTTGGGTCGAATCTCGAACGTCGTCGATTTGCTGCACCGTCGCGGAGTAGCGCTGATCTTCAGGTCGATCTCGGTCGCCTTCTCGGCGCCGTCGGCCGTAATGACGGGGTCGGTTCGCGCACAGAGAAAGACGCTATAGGTGCTGGAGTCCGAAATCGACTCCAGCGCCGTCGAGCTGCGCGCCGCATCGAGCGCTCGTCCAAAGACGAAGCAACGGCGCCAATCCCCTGGCCAGAGAGAAATTCGATCGAGTGCGGTTGCCGGATCGGGATAGACGTGTCACGACGTTCAGGGTTGTACTCCCCGGCAAGGTCCTTCCGCCAGTACCAGAGCCAATCGTCGAAATAGAAGGAAACGTTCTCGCTCCACTCGATCGACCAGAACTGATCGCAAAGCAGGAGAGAATGCTGCCGAGCCTGCCGAGCACCAGAATGGCGGTTCCTGCCTGTCTCGTTCGTTGGCCAGTTCGACGGCGTGCTGTTGGTCCATGTAGGAGTCGCCAGTGTTCAGAACCGGATAGAGGGCTCGGTCGCTTTCCGGAACAGGAGAGCTGTCGACAAAGATATACAGCAGGAGCGTGAGCAGAGTCCCCGCAACGAGCCCCAGATTGACGATCGTCAGACGGTACCGCTTGATCAGATCCGCCAGAAGGGCCAGCGTCACATAGACCGCGAGCGCCGCAAGAAAGAACGTGAGGGCACGCTGGAACGGCATGAGCCGCGTGGCTTGAGCTGTTCGATAATGGGGACCAGGCATGAGTCCAGCGAGGAGAATGGTTACTGCGAAATAAGTGATTGTGGTGAACGCAACGAAGCGCCCAGCTCGCAATTCAGGCGTATGAAGGCAAGCGCCAGTCCGAGAGCCCGAGCCAAAGGATCAAGTGCGAGACCGCCGTCATCGATGCGTCCCAGTACTCCCTCAGCGAGTCGTATCTCTCGTAGACGACGAAGAAATACAGATCGTTGTACCGAGCCAATGCGAGGAGCGGCGCCGCCAGCAGCCCTGCCATGACAACGATTGCCGCCGCGGCCGTGACCTTTCCCCGAAGATGCTCGCGCCGATCTGACTCCCAACAGAGCGATGCGATCGTCCCACGGCGATCGCGTGGCCAGGAGTCGAACGACTGCGCAACGCTCGTACAAGACTCGCGAACGCCACAACGACGCGCAGGCGCCCCAGCGGATCGAGCGCACCTGTACCGCGTGAAACGAGATTGGCAGGAACGCAAGCAGCGCGGTCATCGCCAGACTGCTGCTGACGAGCCCCCAATCGACGAGCCCCAGTAGCCGCCCGACCACCAATAGCCGCGCACCGAAATGTGGAACACCAGCGCGAGCACGCCAACACCAAGCGGAATGCGGTCCTCCCGTGCCAGCAACAGGTATCCAAGGGCCGGCAGGAGAAAAAGATCACGATAACGGCGATCTTGTGGGCTGCCATCATCGGGAGCGTTCCGAGCATCGCCGCCCAGATCAGCACTTCGAATGCGGGCGCTCCGAGCGGGTAGAACTCGACCGGGTAGTTGCCTTGATGCGCTGAAACTCAGCGCATCACCTCACCGCTTGCCAGGGAGCGGCGCAACAGCTCGGCCCTTTGTGGCGTGAAACGGGTGATCCGCCGCCCCAAAGGTACGCACAAAGCGTTCGGTCGTGCCGTCCGGAAGCGGAATCTGATTCCAGAGATCGAATGCGCCCAGCCGGTGGAAAACCCAGAGCGCAAGGATCGCAAGAAAAACGAGCCAGAAAAGCATCGATCGCGCGTGAACGCCGAAACCGAATCCTCGGACTCGGAATGGAGTTCATCGCTCGATCGCCTCGCTCGGGTTCACCATCCTCTGATCGAGAGCAAACCACAGCAGCGCCAGCAATCTGGCGATTGACGCTCCAATGCAGATCCAGTAGACGGCATCGAGCAGGCGCGCATTGCCGATCTCCGGCAAACCCTCGTAGAAGCGGGACCTCTGCGATCTCCGGGCACCGACCGCACGATGAAGTAGTAGCTGGTGACAGCCGTGGGCTCACCCCCCATCGGAGATATCCGAGCAGCGCGGCGCTCAGGGCGCCCCAGACGAGCACTCTGGCGACAACAGCATGGCGAGTGGCAGACCGTCGATCCATCGGCAGCACGTCAGTTCATCTGATATGCCAGTACGGGATAACGTACCGCGCAGATGATGAGATTCATGAAGACCAGTCCGAAAACGACCAGTCCGCGCCTGATAGGCCGAATCGCGGAATCAGCGTCCGAAGCCCGAGCAGCACGAGAAGTGCGAATGCATTCACGATCAAGAAATAGCGGGCTTGCGTCAGCGAGGAACTGGGTGCCGAACTGAATGACGCAAGATAGGCAGTAACGACCGAAAGCAGAGAACCCCAACCGATTGCCTGCGCTCGGTCGGGTGGTTCGAAACCAAGCGGTCCGCTCGCATCGTCTGGGAGTAATGCCGCATTGTCGCAAGCAAAGCATAGATGCCGAGCCCGACAGCCACAGCGACGATCGGAACGGCGATCAACCAGAGAAAACTGCTGTCGAGATGAATCCTGCGCCAACCGAACTCGCCCCAGGTCTCCGCCAACGCATCCAGACAAATCCGCGGTTGAACAAGAGCTCGGTAAAGGTTCTCCCGGCTTGTTCCAGGGCGATTGCAGCGTGCGGATCTGCTCGAACGCGTCCAGGTTGCCGTAGGTTCGGTAGAACCACACGTACCAGCACAAAGCACGCCGCCAACACCGGCCGTTACGACTCCTCTTGGGACCCAGCCACGCCAGTTGCGCCAACCGCACCCGAAGATGATCGCCATCGCGATCGCGGGAATGATGAAGAGCGAACGCTCTTCGCCAACATGGCCAGGCCAAGCGCAGCCCCAACCAGGCACACGTGACGAAGTCGAACCCGCTCCGCAGTCCACGCGAGCAGGTAGATCACCAGGCTGACGAACGCGATCCCGGCGATATCGTTGTTCACCATCGCGCTCTCATACGAGACCTGCGGTTGGAAGGGGCAACGAACGCCGGCACGGTGATCAACAGGAAAACGGTCGTTCGGGAAAAAGCTGGCGCGTCGTCAGAAATGCCAGGCAAGATGACCGCCAAACCGAACAGGATCGCCATGGCGCGGAGCACATACTGGAGAGACTCGGGTGAAAGCGATTCTCCCGCCTTGCCACGGGCGCGAGCAGCAGGTAGAGCGGAGGGTGGTTGGCGACGTACTGTGTGCCGGCGGGAAACTGGCCAAATGAACCCCCAGCTTGCTGCCCGGAACGGATCGTTCAGCCAGCGGGGGATTGTCTGGCTCGCAGGGACTCCAGTCGAGGATGAACTGGCAGTAACGATAGTAGTAGTCAGGGATATCTCCCTGCCAGGCAGCGAACTCGGTATCTGTCAGGCGCTCGAAACTGTCGAGGCAGTCTTTTCCGTCGTTCGTCGGGCAGCGGAAGAGCTCAAGTGACGCTGCTCGGTTACGACCGTCTGCAGGTAGTTGGAATGCGCAACCTCGTCGCTTCAACGGCGGAAAGACGAGGACCGTCAGATTCGCTTGGCGACGAAAACAATGAAAAAGAATGAGCAGGAATCGCCCGACCGTGGTGCTGGGGAACTGGTGGCGCTCGCTCCGGGATAGCGCCCCGACGTGGCTTCGACCGCCGTCGGGGTGTTCTCGTGATTCGGGCTGGAAGGGCCGCTCAGCGGCATCCACCGCTAGCTTCCGGCGGCCGCTGGAGTTTTTCGACTTGCTTGATCTCGTGATATTCCTGGTCGGCATTGACCTGATCGAGATCGTGCCGTTCACCAAGGATGTTCTCGGCAGCCAGCAATCCGGTTTCGATCGAGTGATCGGTGTTGCTGTAACGGAAGGTTCCGTAACGACCGATGATCTGCAAATTCTCGAGACTGTCGATGAATGCCTTGATCTTGTTCAGCGGCTTCTCGTAGCCCATCACGTACGAGGGAGGCCTCGGGGCGCGCGGATAGGAATCCGCTGATCACTTCGGATCGGTCGATGAACTTGAGGTCGTTCACCAGATGATCGACCGCTGCTCTCGACCAGCCTTTCTTCGGTCGTCTCCCCAGATATGGTCGCCAAAGGAACAGAAGTATTCGATCACCAGCGACGTGAAATCGTCGCCGGGGACCATGTAGGGGCTCCAGTTCTTCGGCTCATGGAAGTGACCAAAGAGGATGCGCTTGTCGTGGCACATAGAGCCAGGTATCAGGGGTCACCTGTTTGCGCTTGAGCATCACATTGACGGGTGATGATGTTGGTGAACGTGAGCGAATCGGCTGCAGCCAACACGTCGGCCGGCGCGGGAGGATCGACGATCTCGGCGAGCACCGTCAGCGGAATGGACGAAATACCGTCGCTTCCAGGCGCTCCTCGCCATTCTCGGTTTCGACCGTCACTCCTGTAACGTTGAGCTTGGTCACGATGCACCTGGTGACGCCAGCACCAAGCCGCACCTGGTTGCCCATGGCTTCGATCTTGTCGGTCATGCGTTCGGAAAGGCGTCCGAATCCATACGTACATGAACTCATCGATCAGGAACGACTGCGCCCTTGACGGACGACGGTCTTTGACCGCCGTGACGATCGACATCCCCTTCGGTGCGTCACCCAGTCGCCACTCATCTGGTCACACGGTAGACCCAGACCTTTTTCCGAGTAGTTCTTGAAGAAGAGTTTGTAGAGCGTCGGACCGAACTACCGATAGAGGTCTTCCATCGATTCGACCGGTGTCGGACGTGCACCTTCTTCTGCGCCCGGGTGCGGCCGTAATCGGCCATTGCCTGAGCAGCTGTCACCGGACCGATGGCTTTGAGCGCGTTGCTGATCTTGAGGGGATAGTCGACGTACTTGCCATCGAAATAGATCCTGGCCAATGCGGTTGACCCAGAGTACCTCGCCGATCACTTCCTTGAAGAGATCGTTCAGGCGGTCGTTCTGGTAAACCAGCGATGCCCACCGATGTCGAACTTGAATTCGCCGTACTCGGTGTCCCGCTTGATGGCGTGCTGTTCGCCCACGAACGGCGCCCGCCGACGATGGTCGCCTTGACGCCGGCTTTCGAAAGCACGTATGCCGAGCAGAGTCCGCCGGGACCGGTTCTGGTGTCGCGCGGCTCGGTCACCCTGCCGCTGTGCCCGTTACTCGAAACTGCATTCGGTCACATTCCTCCGAAAGGGTACAGGTTGAATCGTCGATGGGGAGACGCATTCGTGCGGCTCAACGCTGCCGGCACTGGCAGGCCGCTCAATCGTCTCGTTCGAAGAGCAGCACATAAGGGTATACCACCACGGGCCATTCGCACGCATCTGCACTTCGAGGTGTATCGGTGTTACACCGTTTTCTCCCCACGGAAGTGATTGTTGAGAATGAAGTTCCAAACCGCGGCGCCCGCCGAACAAGTTGGCGATCAGATAGTTCATTCCGGTCTCCGCCACTCAACGTCTTGAGGATGACCACGTTGATCACCAGCCCAACGAGATTGATGGGGAAGTACTTCAGCATCCGATACAGGTTGGCCCGCTGCCGCGGTCGTGCCACGTCCAATGCTCGTTGAGCATGAACGTAACGATCATCGAAATGAAGATGGCGATGGTCGAGGAGACGACGAGATGTGAGCCGATCCCCTGTGCAGGAGAAAGAGCATCCCTTGATTCACGCCCAGCCCGACAGCGCCGACGACCAGGAATTCTGAAAGCGCCGCGCAACGATATCCATGCGCGAGCCGCCGGTTGCGGGCCAACTTTCGACAGAGAATATCGTGGTCGCTGCCCCCTTGAAGCAACATCGTGCGGCTCGTTGAGGCTCGGGAACGGTCAGCGACGTCTGAGCGAACCGGCGCAACGATACCATGCAGAACCCAAAGACGCGGGATGCGCGGCGACCTCCTCTTCGATCTTTCCCGGAGGCCACTCCCCGTGACCTGCGCCGCCGCGGCGATATCGTCGTGGAGCGTCTCGACCGCTGGCCTGGAGCGGGCCTGTCCTGCGCGGCGACGAGCTGGGTGTCGGAGCGCCTGACCATCGATGATATCGATGATTCCCAGATCGTCCGCTTGCCGAACCTCGATATCCAGCTCCAGTCCGACCTTCCAGGCCAGATCGCCATCGGGCGTCTTCCAGAAGGATGTACCGAGCGCCAGCGCCGATCCGCCCTGCAGTCGAACGTCGAAACGACGGTGCCGGTTCCATAGGTCCGTTCGCCGATCACAAGCGCGCGGCCATTGTCTCGCAGCGCGCCGGTAACGATCTCGGCCGCGGAGGCGGAAGCCCGATTCACGAGCACCACCAGCGGCACATCCAGCGCGGTACCATCGTTGCCAATGGTGGCGATAGCTCATCCCTGTCCACCCCGTTCCTGTTGGAGATAGATCGTCTTGCCCTCGGGCAGAACCGCTCGCGACAGTGATGGCTTCGGGCAGGATATCCGCCCGGGTTAATGTTCCGCAGGTCGAGCACTATGCCCGTGACTTCGCCACTGGCAGTTATCTCTTGCAACGCTTTGACCGCCTGGCCGAGCCGGCTGAAAACTCATGCAGTTGCACGATCGCGAGCCCGTCTGGCAGATACGCCCAGGTCATCGATCGAGATCGACCCGCCCACGCATCACCGTAATCTCGATCAGCTCCGCGGAGGTCGCCCGATCGACCGTCAGCGTGACTGGCGTTCCCTCCTCTCCGCGCAGATGGAGCGATACCGCATCGGCCGCGCCCAAGGTCGGCTTTGACCGTCGATCTCGACGTGATGATGTCGCCCGCGGATGCCGGCCTTTTCTGCCGGGGAATCTTTGATCGGCGCTGACGATTCACCGGTTCCCGATTGCGGTATTCGATGCTGATCCCCAGGCCGATGAGCTCTCCTCGAGTGCGGCGCGAAACAATTTCTGCTTCGGCTGGATCGAGGAAGCTCGAATGCCCGGCATCTCCTTCCGAGACTGTCGACCATCCTGCGCATGGCGCCATAGAGGAGCAGCTTTGATCGTCGATCTTTTCGATCGACGAACTCCTCGTGAATGAGATCCCAGACCGTTTGCAGCGTCGAAAAGTCGGGCTGGTCGGCGATCGAGGTCGAAGCGGTGGCCACGCGCGTCCCGACGGCTTCGGCAGTCAGAATGCCGCGAGAAACGCACCGAGCACCAGGCAAGCAAGCAACACCCTGCCGGCCATGGCGCCTCGAAATCGAGGAGCTGGCTCAGAGTTGGGTGACAATCGATTCATGGCGTTGTTGTTCCTGAATTGGGCATGCCCCATCGTCGGAACGGCTCATCCGCTCCGTTTCGCATGAGTGTACGCTTGGAGCTAGCCGGTGGTTCCGAATCCGGACCGTTTCCTCTACGGAGCGAGCACATGCCCCCTATCAATCCGGATCAGCAGATCGACATCGTTTTTCTCTTGAACGGGACAGAGTATCCACTCACCGCTCGACGCGGCGCCATCATCCATGAGGCGTTCCATGCAGCGTTGCCGACCCAGTTCACTGCAGGGCACCGGCTCGTTTTTCGCAGCGAAGACGGACGCGAGCTCTATCCCGACAACTTCCTCGGCGATTTGGCGGATCATCTTCACATCGACCGGATCGTCACCTTTGCCGAACCGATCCCTGAGGCGGACGGATCCTGGCGCAACATTGGATTCGATCATCTGGCGATTTCTGTCGAGGATCGGCCCGGCGCGCGCGACTTCCTGCGCGATGTCGTTCAGATGCGGGTCATGCGCGACGATCCCCATCTGACGGTGCTCACCACTGGACCCACGACCATCATGCTCTTCGACACAGGTGAAGGCGGACCACTCTCGACCGGCGGAGCCTCACGCTGGCACCACCTCGGCTTTGTCGTCGACGACCTGGCCGCGGCGTACGCGCACCTGCAACGCAACCGGGACCGGCTCATCAGCGATTTCACCATGCTGGAACGGGACGAGCGTTGGAGCCTCTACTTCTTCTACCGCAACGGCGACGTGACGTTCATGTTCCAGTTCTCCGAGGTCAAGGAGGCCGATCGCGGCATCACCGATCCGGAGCGAGCGCGCTATGCCGACTATCTCTTCGACTATGCCAAGCGGCCCTACGGGGTCCAGTGGGAGCTCGAGCTCGCCACAAGCGAAAGCACCGACCGATCATGACAAACGACGGAAACGAGGCTCCACGTCAGTTGATTTCGTTTGGGCCACCCGCGGGAAACTATTCCCCGGCGGTTCGCGTCGGGACGAGTGTCTTTGTCTCCGGCATGATTTCTCTGCTGGACGGACAGGTGATCGGCAAGGACGATGTGCGCGCCCAGACGCGACAGGTGCTCTCCAACATCGAAGCCGCTCTCGAACGCGCGGGGGCGAAGATGAACGATATCGTTCGCTATCGCATCTATCTCACCGACATGGCAGATCTCTCCGCGGTGCGTGAGGAACTCGCGCCGTCCTTTGGCGCCATACGGCCAGCCGGCACCCTGGTGGCAGTGGCGGGGCTGATTCATCCCGATCTGAGAATCGAAATCGATGTCGACGCAATCATCGGGAGCGGGATCCCTTCCGAGAGCCAGTCTCGATCGGCATGAGCCCGATACAAAACGTCGCAGCTGGAATGGAGAAACCATGAAACGCCAATTGATCTCGTCCGGGGGACCCTGGGAAGCAAAGGGCGGTTATTCACGCGCCGTTCGCGTCGGCGAGCATCTCTACGTGGCGGGAACGACCGCCATGAAGGATGGGAAGTTGGTCGGACCGGGCGATGTCATCGCGCAGACTCGGCAAACAATGTCGACGATCGTGAACGCCCTGCACGAAGCGGGAGCCTCGATCGGCGATGTCGTCCGCTATCGCGTCTACCTGACCAACATCGACGACAGCGCGAAGGTCGTTCCACTTCTGGGTGAGTACTTTGGTGCTGTCCGCCCTGCCGGCACACTTGTGGCGGTGGCGGCGCTGATCTCACCTGACATGCTCATCGAGATCGAGGTCGACGCAATCTGCGGCACCGCCTCCAACCCGGACGACGAGCCTCATCACCACGCATGACAGAAGAAACGCCGGCTCCAGGAACGGAGC
>JAWKPF010000034.1 GCA_041390825.1 Thermomicrobiales bacterium | reverse complement strand
GTTGTCCTGCCGATGCAGGATCGAGCGAATCGGCTTGGCAATATCCGCCGGGGAGAGCGCTGCGGTTGCGACCTGATAGAGCAAGGGTTGGAACGTGTGATGATTGCGGCGATCCACAACGATGATCTGGACTGGAGCATTCTTCAGCGCCTGCACAACGCGCAATCCGCCGAACCCGGCCCCAACCACCACCACGCGTGGCTGTTTGGGTGTTGTCGACATCTCTCAAGCTCCAGCAACCAAGAACCGCCGAGGCAGTTCACCTAGACATGAATGAGCTCTGTCTCGATTTCGCCAACGACGCCGAGTTCGAGATTGCGTTCGATGAACTGAATGATCGTCGCAAGCATTTCGTCGGCATGCGATGCCTGATTGCTGATGCAAACAATGCCCAGCGTGGCGACCCGCATGTCGTCCAGGTCGTCCACCTCGGCGATGCCGGCGTTGAACTGATTGCGCACCTTCGCCGTGATCGACCGTACGACCTGCCGCTTGTCCTTCAGCGAGAACGAATAGTCCAGGGAGAGGGTGACATGCGCGACGCCGATGATCGAGGCCATCTCCGGGTTACTCCCCCGCGGTGACGACCAGCGTGGTCAGCTCCCCGCTCGATCCCCACCACCACGTCAATCCCAGCCGCTCGGCGACTGGCGCGGCCACATCGTGGTACGTCTCGGCCAGCGAGCAATCGGCATCGAGCTCGGCGCACAGCGCCTCGTTCGGGAACCCGGAAATTACGGCTTCGGCGCGGCCCGCCTCCAGCTTGGTGGAATGAACCTGCGCGCCGATCGATTTGTAGTTGGTCAGCACGGCATCGAGGAACACCGCGGGATCGTGCGCCATCGAATCGTCCCAGGAGTTCGCATAGACATGCCCCAAATACGCCGACCATCCATCCAGCGGAATGCCTGCCTGCGCCAGATAGCTGGTAGTGGCAATGATCAGCGCTTGCGCATTCGCTCGCGCCAAATCGAGCAGTTCCTCGACCGATTCGTTTGTGCCCACCTTTGCCTCGACTCGCTCCATCTTTCCACGAGATTTTGCTCATTGTACCCATCATCGACCTGAAAGAATCGGTTCCGGACCGAACGACAAGACGCAGTTGCATCGTGGCTCAGGCGCAAGAATCCGGGTGGCGGCAACGTGCTGAACTGCGCCGCTGAAACAGATCACGTTAGGCGACCAGAAATCCCTGTCTGGACAGAAGCCAGTCAAAATTCACATAATTGAGTCGCACACACAAACGTTTCGCCGCGTACCAATGCGAATCCGCGAGGAGCCATTCCATGACTGGCCCCGGCGAACGAGCCATTTCTCCACCAATCCGGCAAGACATACCCGGCGCGCATCGGATCGTTGGACGAACGAATGAACGGGGTCTCCTTTCTGATGCATTGCAGGCCGCATCGAATGGAACCGGGCGGCTCATCCTCCTGAGCGGAGAAGCAGGAATCGGGAAGACATCGCTGGCCCGCGATCTGGCGATCGAAGCTGAGGCGACCGGCATCCAGTTCGAAACCGGTCACTGCTTCGATGTATCCAGTGCCCCGCCTTATGGACCGTGGCTCGAGGTCTTTCGCAGACATCGCAGCGATACGAGTTGGCCGGATCCTCCAGCTGCGTTTCGAAACGGGGAGTTGGGTCCGGTTCCGGATCAGGCGGCATTGTTCGCGGAGGTTCGGAGTTTTTTCGAAGACCTTGCCGCCAGCCTGCCACTTTTTCTGCTGCTCGAGGATCTTCACTGGGCCGACCCGGCCAGCGTCGAGCTTCTTCGCTCATTGGCCCCTGCGCTCGCCGATATGCCGATGCTCGTCATTGCCACCTACCGGCACGACGAACTACCTCGGCGCCATACCTTCGCGCAGATGTTGCCCGCGCTTGTACGAGAGGGAGACTCGCTTCGGCTCGAACTCAAGCGGCTCGACGGCAGTGCCCTGCTCCTCTTGATCAGGCACGAGTATCGCCTCTCGTCGGCCGATGCTGTTCGGTTGAGCGCATATCTCGAACGGCACACCGATGGCAATCCATTCTTTGCCGTAGAACTGCTTCGATCGCTGGAAGAAGCGGGGCTGCTTCGAGTCGGCAGCGACATCTCACAGCTCGGGGAGCTTGCCCGCGTTGTCGTTCCCTCGTTGATTCAGCACGTAATCGACAGCCGAGTCACCCGAATGGGAGAAGCCACGCGGGGTCCGCTGGAGATCGCCGCCGTGATCGGCCAGGAGGTGCCGCTGGCGCTGTGGGCAGCGCTCGCCGATCTCGAAGACGAGGCATTGCTCGCGATCGTCGAGCGGGCTGCCGCAGCCCATCTCATCGAGGCCATGCCCAACGGGACCCATGTCCGCTTCGTGCATGCGCTTACCCGGGAGGCGATCTACGAGGGGATTCTGCCTCCCCGCCGACGCCTATGGCACGAGCGCATCGCCGAGGTGATGGCATCGGAACCGAACCCGAATCCGGACGCCGTCGCGCTGCACTTTCAGCTCGCGGGCGACATTCGGGCGGTCGAGTGGCTGCAACGCGCAGCCGATCAGGCGCAGCGCGCATACGCATGGCTGACCGCCGCGGAACTCCTTCGTTCCGCAGCCAACATCATCAAGGCAATGGAGGGCCAGAGCTCCACATACAACCGACTCATCCTGCGAATCTCGTATCTACTTCGCTTCTCCTATCCAGCCGAAGCCGCGGAACTCTTGAATGAGACTGACGAGCGTGCGGCCCGCTCCGGCGATCATATTGCCTCCGCGCTGATTTCCCATCTTCACGGTGTCTTGCTTTGCTACTCAGATCACTTTCGCGCTGGAATCGAGCACCTTTCCACCGGATTGCAAACACTGCTTGACCTTTCGATCGATGCGAATCAGGTGACCAAAATGGTCACGATGTGGTTGACGAACACAATTTCCGAAATGCCAGCCTTCGATCGCGCGGCAGTTGTCTCCGTAGAGCGAACCTTGCATGCGGCTGGGTTCCACACACTCAGCGGAGCTGACTTGTGGTACTTCACATCGACCGGACAAGCCCAGGTGGCGATCGAACGGCAGCGTCAGTTCCTGGCGATGCTCTCGGGCCTTCCATCGATTCCCAGTTTCACCGACGCGATGCGTGCGTTCCTGCTAAACGGACAAGCGGCAGCGCATGCAGCACTCGGCGAGGCCGACATCGCCAGCCAGCATGGACATGAAGCCGTACGGCTCTTCGGCTCGGTGGGCCATCACATGCTCGTGGCCTTCACATTGCTCGGTCTGCTTCGGGACGTGGAGCTCACCTGTCGCGCTCGAAATCCGTCCCTTAGGCGACAACGCGCCGAAGAAGCAGCCGCAGCGCTCGCGCGCGCCGGGGGAGCGCTCCGGCCAGGAGTGTCCCCGCGGCTCGCCTTCCTGGGATGCTTTGTCGTGGACGGACGATGGAAGGACGCCGATGAGATTCTCCGCGATCTCCCCGACCCTGGAAACGTCTATCTGCGCCGTGAAGTCACGACCACGAACGCGTTCCTCGCCCGTCAACGCGCTGAACCGCTATCCGCCTGGAATGAGATTCTGAGGTTGCTGCCAGAGGGAGACCGAACGGAGCCCGGCGATACCTTGTTTCTCGAAGGATTGTTCCTGCAGCGCCTGGCCGCGGAACTCTGCATCGACGCAGGCGATCTCGACGGAGCCCGCGGTTGGCTGGAAGCACACGACCGCTGGCTCGCTTGGGGCACAACGGTGCTGGGACGCGCCGACGGTCAGCTCATGTGGGCCATCTGGCATCAGGCAGTTGGCGATGTGGCCGCGGCTCGAGACTGCGCCGCGCAGGCAGTGTCGCTTGCGTCGTCCCCGGATCAACCGTTGGTTCTGCTTGCCGCGCACAGGATCATGGGAGAGCTGGAAGCAACCTCCGGCAACCCGGATTCCGCCGAATCGCACCTGGAAGTGTCGCTCGCGCTGGCCACCGCCTGTGACGCCCCGTTCGAACGCGCCCTGACGTTGCTCGCGCTCGCGAAGTTTCGAATGGAGATGAAACAGGCAATGCCCGTTGAGCCACTCCTGGACGAAGCCCGGGCAATCTGTGAAGGCCTTGGAGCGGTTCTCGTACTCGCGCGCATCGCCGAACTGACGAACAGGCTAACTGCGTCGAAGCCAGGATCGACGCATCCAGCCGGACTGACAGCCCGCGAGCAACAGGTGCTGCTCCTCGTCGCTGCGCAGAAGACTGACAAGGAAATTGCCGAAGCGCTTTTCATCAGTCCGCACACGGCGTCAACCCACGTCAAGCACGTGCTTGCCAAACTCGGCGTCAGCAGTCGCCGTGAAGCCGCCGGGTATGCGGCGTCCCTCGAGAATACTGACCCGGATACCTAATCGATGGTCGCGGAAATACCTAGTGACGGGTGATGTCCGAGGCCCGTTTCTCGCTGATGATGGTTCTGGGATCAGGATGCCGCTGATCCACCGAATGCATCCGATCCGCACGGGACATGCGCTCCGGTGCGAGATCACTCACAGCGAGTAGCAGCACAATGCAACAGGTCTTCCATGGAAACTGCGCGCTCTACAGTGATTTCGTCGCCGCGCAGCAACGACAGAACGCCGATCTCGCCCGGGCGGCCCGTCGCCGCATGATGCATGAACACCAGGCAACATCATCGATCGACACAACGCTGCGCCATCGGATCGGAGCACTCTTGATCGAAATGGGAACAAGACTCGGCGGGGTTCCGGCCACCAGAACGACAAACGCAATGCCGATCACCGGGTAGCAGACCCCCATGAGTCACTGGATAAACATGCACTGAATCGACCCAATCGCGTCGTACGAGAATTCAGGAGGAGCACCATGACAACTGCAACCTTGACCCGTTCTCCGAACCTGTCCAGCGAAGCGATCCAGCGCCTCACCAGCACGATCCGGGGTGAGGTCTTCACCCCGCAAGACGACCGCTATGACGAAGCGCGTTCCATTTACAACGCCATGATCGACAAACGCCCTGCATTGATCGTGCAGTGTGCCGATGCCGCGGACGTGATCGCCACCGTCGATCTCGCGCGCGAGACCGGCATGCTGCTGGCGATCCGGGGCGGAGGGCACAATGGTCCTGGCCTGGGCACCTGCGAGGGTGGCATCGTGATCGATCTCGCGCCCATGAACGGCGTTCGGGTCGATCCGGTTGCCCGCACGGTGCGGGTCGAAGGCGGCTGCAGATGGGGAGATGTCGACCACGCCACCCACGGTTTTGGCATGGCCACTCCCAGCGGCATCATTTCGACCACGGGGGTCGGCGGTCTCACCCTCGGCGGCGGGCTCGGCTATCTGACCCGGTCTTGTGGATTGTCGATCGATAACTTGCTCGAGGCCGATGTCGTGCTGGCGGACGGTTCGTTTGTGACCGCCAGTCCCGAGTCCTACCCGGATCTTTTCTGGGCGTTGCGGGGAGGCGGCGGCAACTTCGGTGTCGTGACCTCCTTCCTCTTCCGCCTACACCCGGTCGACACGGTCTACGCGGGTCCCATTTTCTGGCCAGTCGAGCAGACGACCGAAATCCTCACCTGGTATCGCGATTTCATCGTACAGGCGCCCGATGACCTGAATGGCTTTTTCGCGTTCCACATCGTCCCGTCGTCCGAACCGTTCCCACAGGAGCTTTGGGGTCGCAGTATCTGCGCCATCGTCTGGTGCTATCTCGGCTCGCTCGATTCGGCGGAAGAGGTCTTCGCGCCGGTACGGTCCATGTTCGGGACGCCACTTCTGGATTGGGTCGGGCCGATGCCGCATCCCACCATGCAATCGCTTTTTGATGGTCTCTACCCACCTGGCGACTACTGGTATTGGAAGGCTGATTTCGTCGATGAGCTTTCAGATGAAGCGATCGCCCTGCATGCCGATTTCGGCTCACGTTTGCCAACCGCCAAGTCAGGAATGCACCTCTATCCCATCAATGGTGTCGCCGGACGCATTGCGCCCGATGCGACCGCCTGGAACTACCGCACGGCCAATTGGGGTCAGGTGATGGCGGGCATCAGCTCCGACCCGGCCGATATCCCGGCAATGACTGCCTGGGCGCGCTCGTATTGGGAAGCGTTGCATCCGTACTCGGCTGGCGGAGCCTATGTCAACATGATGATGGACGCCTCCGATGAGGGCGCCGATCGGGTCCGCGCCAGCTACGGTCCCAATTACGAGCGTCTCACCAGGATCAAGGCCAAGTACGATCCCGGCAATCTCTTCCGGGTCAACCAAAATATCCCGCCCGCCAACTAAGCACTCGTCCCACGGCGAGCCAGCCACCTGCCGGTGACGAGCTCGCCGTGGGAAACAGCTCCTGTGGTAGGGTGTGCATGCCGAAGGGGCGAGGTGATGCATGGTGAACAGCATCATCCGCCCCTTTGGTGTACTTACGGGCAACCGTGCCCAATTGGCGTACTGCCTTGCCTCGCCAGGGGAAACGATGAATCATGAGAACCTTCGATCACGAACATCCCCTGGGATCTCCCGGACCTACCGCGCTATCGTGACAATCGATGGTCCGCGAGCGCGATCGGGAACCAATCGCACTCCTTCGGTGTACAAGGAGTGAAACGCGGTTCGCACTGAGGCAAGACACCGATCGACGACGACCTTATTCAACGAGCCAGGACGGGAGACCAGCACGCCCTCGAGCAACTCGTGCGGCGGTATCAGGACGTGGCCTTCCGCGTTGCCTTGGTCATCACTGGCGATCGTGACGAAGCGCAGGACGCCACGCAAACCGCATTCATCAAAGCGGTCCAGGCACTCGGCTCATTTCGAACCGACGCCCCGTTTCGCCCGTGGCTGCTGCGCATCGTCGCCAACGAAGCGAAGAACCGTGTGCGATCGCGCGCCCGCCACGCGACCGGTCCACTCGACGAGCGCATCGTCTCCCTTGGACCATCGCCAGCCGAGCTCGCGGAGCGCAATGAACGACATCGAGAACTCCTCGCGGCGGTACGCACGCTCAGTCTGCCCGATCAGCAGATCATCACGTACCGGTACTTTCTCGATTTGTCCGAATCCGAGATCGCCAGTCTGCTCGGATGTCCACGTGGGACCGTGAAGTCTCGCCTCAGCCGCGCAACAGTTCGCCTCCGTGAGGCGCTCGTTTCAGGACAGGGAGGGATCATCGATGTCTAGCCGGTGGTCCGACATCACGAGGGACGACCTCGAACTGGAACTCGCCGCCCTTGGTGCCCGTCTCGACTGGTCGCCCACACCCGACCTGGCTGAGTCGATTCTCGCCACCCAAGCCGCGCCCACCCCACTCCCTCGAGCGCGTCATCGACGGCATTGGCTTGCGGCGGCGGCGCTCGTTCTGCTGATCGTGGGCGCGCTCCTGGCAGGATCGGCAACCGTTCGCACCTCGGTGGCTGACTTTCTGGGAATCGACGGTGTGCGCATCGAGTTCGGCGAACCACCGGCCGCGCCGGTAGAAACGCCGAATCTGGGCACACCGACCTCGATGCAGGATTTTGTGCGCTGGCTTCCATTCGCACCGATGCAGCCAGCCGCGCTCGACCAACCCGACGCGCTCTATCTGCACGTGCTCGAAAACGGCGATGTGCTCGGGCTGATGGCCTGGCCACCGGACGACGCGCTTCCGCAGGCCGCCGAAACCGGTCTCGGTGCCTTGTTGATGCAATTCGAACCACCCGACGACATCTACATGATGATCAAGACCGTCGGGACCTCCACCGGGTCCATCACCGAGACGACGGTGAACGGAGAGCCCGCCTGGTGGATCGAAGTCGCATCGAATCTGACCATCTTCGGTGAGGAGTCCATCGATTCCCGCTCCACCGCCAACGTTCTCCTTTGGCAGCAAGGCGATATCGGGTTCCGTCTCGAATCTGCGCTTTCCATGGACGAGGCGCTCGCCATCGCGGAATCACTCGAGCCAGTCTCATGACAACTGCTTGCCATGCGCGGTCAGGCCTCGCTGGACAGCGGGGCAGATGTGCTTGCCTGAGCTATACGCCCAGGACATCCCGTTCTCGTGGAACCTGAACGCCTCCACCGGTGTATGAGCGGTGAACATCTGCCCACACCGAAGGAGGCTTGCCTTGAACAGAAGACGCTTCGTTGCCCTTGCACCACTCGCCGGACTCGCATTGATTCCGCTTCACCATTCGCGCGCCGGTGGTTGGGCCAGCGTGGAAATCGTCGACCGGCCGGGAGTCATCGAGGCTGGGAAGCCAGTCGAACTCTCCCTGGTGATCAAGCAACACGGTATCTCGCCGGTCGACATCGACCCACTAACGGTTTCTGCCACCAACAGTGAAAACGGCGAATCGATCGAAGAAACCGCGACGAAAGTCCCCGGCACCGGGAACTACACCGTCGTGCTGACCTTCCCGACGAACGGGATCTGGGAACTCATCGGTACACCCGGCGGTTTCGCACCATTCGAAATGGGACCAATCGAGGTCGGGCAAGCGTCCAGCGACGAATCGCTCACCGCGCCTGGCAGGGCCGTGGTCATCGACATCACCGGCGGCATGGAGTCCGGCAACTTCGAACCGGGAGCGGTCGAAATCTCTGCGGCCGGCGCACTCGTCGTCTGGACCAACAGCAACTCCGTCGAGGACACACAATCGTCATCGACGGGGCGATCGAGCGTTCTGGCTTGATTGGACCGCGACCGCCTACGCGCGGCTCTTTTTCAGGTAGGGCATACCAATGCGTCTGTGGGCCGCACCCTGCCATGACCGGAACGATCGAGGTAGTCTGATCGGCCCCCGCACCGAGTTCGTCATCAACCCTGGACCTTCGACCCTTGACGGCCGACTCCGGGATCGGGCCCCGGACCCAATCCCTAAATCGCCTGCCCGGTCGTCGCGTCGAATAACCGCATCGCGCCGCGCTCCAGATTCACCACCGTTTCGTTGGACGGGCCAGAGATCTCCGGCTCGGTCACCACAGATGAACTTCTCGCCCTGATGCAGATTGACGATGGTTCGGAACCCTGCGGTTCGGAAATATACATGGTGACATCGGATGCCAGCCTTCGCGCTCTGTCAACGAAAGCCGAATGCTCTCGGCCGCGCATAGCGGTGGTCCCTGCGGCAGATCGGCCGGAGCCTGGATCACCCAATCGCCATCGATCACGTTCCATCCGCCGGTCGCTCTGCATCGAAGAGATTCATCGGCGGATCGCGATGAACCCGCCTAAGGTATTGGCCGGGTGCGTAAATATGATCAGGCTCGCCGACCTGCTGGATGATACCGTGATTCATCACAGCAGCAATCGGTCGGACATCGACATCCTTCGCTCTGGTCATGGGTGATGATGGTGGTCACACCAGTCTCCGCTCCCAACGCAGGGTGCGGGTTCCGCACGCGCAGGATGGCGTCGAGATTCAGGCGACAATCATCAGGAAGACGCCGAGCCGCCACGATCGCCCGGCCCGGCACCACCGCTGCTGCTCGCCGCCAGAGCTCCCCAGCGCGGTCCATCTTGCCAGCTCAGTTGAGCAGTTTGGCGGCATTGTCGACCCGCTTGGTGATCTCCTCTTTGGTCAGCTTCTGGATCTTGAGCGGATGCTCCGGTTCCTCTCGCACGGTCATGTGGATAGAGAGCGTACTGTTGGAAGACGAGCGCGATGTCTCGGTCCTTGGCCGGAAGCGGCACCACATTCTGGTCGCCGATATTGATCTCACCCGCATCCAGAAGCTCGGCCCCGCCACCATACGCAACGTCGTCGTCTTTGCCGCACCGGATGGTCAGGAGGGACACCAGCTCCCATCGCTGATGGCTGGCTGAATGCGGACGATTGGTCCCGCGGCCTCGGTGTACGTTTTCCAGAGATGCTCGGCCGCACCGTATCCGCCATCACCGCTGCGAGACATCAACACCTTCCTTCATCGAGGCAAACATCAGTGGTTGGATTTGCTGGAATGGCAATTGTTCGTGCAGTCAGGAACTGGGTCATGCAATCCCGGTCGGTCTTCTCGAATCCATCTGCGGCTGGCATCGATCATCGATCAAGCAAAGAAATCTCGAGCGCCAGCCAACTCCCCCCAATAGTGCATGTCAGCATCCAGGCATCAAGTCACATCACCCCGGACAGTCGTCGATGAAGAGCGACGCATGCGCAAATTCGGAAGCCAGCTTCTGGTCTGTTGGCGGTCAGCCGCCGGCGTAAACCTTCGCCCGAATACGGGATGTTGGCTTCGTAGATAAGCAGATTCCATCACGTTCATACGTCGGGTTGAGTAACTCCAGTATGAGAATGTCCTCTTCCCCGGCTGGTGTGCTCACCACCAGGGCCACATTGGGCGAGTTGGCCGGTGTGAAGCCCATACTGCTCCGAGAAATGTCTCCGTCTCGACCTGGCCAAAGCATGCTGAGGCCGGTCGGAAAAGATGGATCGTCTGTCGAGGACCGCTCAGTTGGCCAGGAGATGCGTCCCGTGCTTGCCGGCTTCCAGGAGATGACGAGGCGTTGAGAGGAATGTGCCCCCGGCCGCCGTCTGCACGAACGGCGTGGCGCTGTCGGCGGCGCCTTCACTCGGCTCCGGCGTACCGCCGAAACCTGCGCAACTTCCATTGCCAAGCGCGAGTCGCTGCTGATGGCGACTCCGCTGCCAGCGGCTGAGCAGCGAGATCGCCGCGCGTGCCAAACGAACCGCACGATCGCATCGAATGAGCGATAGTCCACGACAAACCTCCGGAATCAACGCACCAAAATTGCGCTGCAAAGTCGCGGAACCAATGCATCGAGGGGAAGCGCGCCATCAAAGCCCTCGGGTGGACGTAATCAGGCTGCGCACCATCCAGCGGCGGGATCAGGAAAGAATCAGCACCGGCGTGAGATAGAGCACGCCAAAGCGCCGCGGTGACTTCGGCATTGCGGCCGCCATCGGCGGCGAAGAAGAACTGCAGCGGCAAGGTCGCTTTGTCCTGCTGGGTGATCATGATGATGACCAGCAGCACCTCGAACCATGCCGCGGTGAACGCGAACCCGGCCGTAATCGCCAAACCTGTCTTGCTCAACGGCGCAGAATGTCCCACCAGGCGCGCGCCAGGTCGACCAGCCGTCATGGCGGCAACTTCATCCAGGTAACGCGGCAAGCCATCGTAGAACCTTCATCAACCAGATCAGGAACGGCAGGATCATGGCGGTCTGCGCCAGGATCAGCCCGCGGAAGGAATGTCGATGAAGTCGAGCCGGTCGGCCAGGTCGTAGATCGCCACCCATGGTGGCCGCGATCGGGATGGCATAGAGCAACAGCACCGCGTAAACGGCATAGGTCTTGTGACGGAATCGCAACCGCGAGAGCGCGAACCCCGCCAGTGACGCCAATACCGTGGCCAGCGCATCGGAAACCGACACGGGCGCTGAGGCTGACTGCGCAGCGCGCGCCCGACATCGCGTTCGTCGAAGAGATAGCGAAGTGTCCGTCGGCTCGTTCAGCCGAGGCGTACTGCCCGCATCGCCATCGAACGCGGCTGCCACGATCCACAAGAAGGGCACCGCAAACAGCAGTGAAACAAGAATCAACGCGATATTCGTCAACCAGCGGGCCCGGCTGGAATAGCGCTCTTTCACCATTGGCGGAGGCGTGAGTTGCTGTTCCATTACTGCTGCTCGCTCGCGCCAGGCGCAAATAGAAGAGCGCGAAGAACAGGCTCAGCACCAGCATGACCACCGAGAGCGCCGCACCGTACCCGATGTCGAAGAGCGTGAACGCCTGATGGTAGCGTTGCAGCGTGGTTTCCGTGGCACGCCGGGTGCCATTGAGCAAGATCAGGATCATCAGGAAGCTGCCGATGGTGAACGATCGTCGTCACCAGCAAAGACCAGCGAGATGACGTGCCACAAAGCGCCGGGGGCGTCGCTGTGATGCATCCGCGGCGTCGCGCCGTCGATGCTGGCCACTTCACGTAGACCTGGTCTGGAATCGTTCACCAGACCTTGCGATGATGAGCGCGAACGCAAGCCCGCGCCACGACTCGACCAGGATGACAGCCAGCATCGAGTAGTCGCCCAACATGTGTCGATACGCGCGGCAGATGAAGCGTCCGTCAGCACCGTGTTCATCGTTGCGTCGTCGAAAATGCCGCCCCAGATGAGCCCGCCAGGGTTGGCGGGCGAATCCAGCCGAGCAAGACCGCGGTGAACGCCACCGGCCAGCTTGTGCTTGTGAATCCGCGCATGATGGATCAGCAGCGCGATCAGCAGACCGCCGATCGTCTGGCCGATCATGGCAGCGCCGATGGTGAAGATGACCGTGTTCTTGACGAACCAGAAGTCGGGGTTCGCCCAAGCGCCGGTGTTCAACCCGACGAACTGCGCTCCTGCTGAAGTTGGTCGATGAGAGACTGGTCGTGCTGGTGTAGATGACCCAAACGCCGGAAAGATGAAGAACGCCGAGAGCAGAATCGCTGCCGGGGTAATGGCAGCGACGTAGGGCCGTTGCTCCCCTTTGCGCTAGCGATCGGTGGCGGCGTTTCCGCATCGGCCAGCCAGTTCAGTCACGGTGGCCGCTCATGGTGCGGCTCGAGATGACGTTGGGCACCCATGGCCCGAGTCAGCTCGTCGGCGAACCGGCTGGTCCTCATCGGGTGTCGTTTAACCGGTCGCAAGCAGTGGCCAGCGTTGCACGACTGATCAGCTTGCGGAACGCGGTTCCGGAGGTGGGACCGGCAACGACTCCGCGACATCCAGCATCTTCGCGGCCAACAGCGTCGCCAACGCCAGCCAACATATCGGCCCGCGCATCGTCACGCCGGAAGGCGGAGGATCGACAACCGCATGGGCGGCCTGGCTCTCAGCGGAATTGAATGCCGCGATGAACGCCCAGGCGAGATCGGGGTTCTTCGAATTGCGGTTCAGGTACCAGGCGTCGCTCGCATCCCCGAGCGCCATCGGGCCGTCGTTTCCCAGGAAAATAGGCGACGCCGATCTGCTCCGCCAACGCCGCATCTTCCTCGGTCCAGTAGCCGTACCACTTGGCGGATTCACGCAAAATGCCAAGCTCCCCGTCACCAAAGTACCCGGGAATCGTCACCAGTGGCGAGACGTCGGTCAGTACCGATTGGGGAATGACTGCCGCGGTCTGAAATGCGGTCTCGTAGTGCTCGAGGGTTCCATGAATCGGGCAACTATCGATGTACCACTTCCCGTTTGGATCGGTCAGGGTACCGCCATTGGAGTAGATCAGATTCATGAATTCGGACCCGGTCGCGGTCTCGCCGTTCGCCCCGGAGTAGAGCGAATAGGGGATCACGTCCGGATTCGATGCCTTGATCGCTTCAGCGGCGCCGATGATGTCGTCACGGGACGCTGGTTGCCAATCGACCGGCAGTCCCGCGGCCGCGAAGAGGTCTTTTCGGTAGAAGAGGAAAGAGACGGTGAGTCCCCAGGGAAGCGCCCAAATGGCGTCCTGCAGTGTCACGCCGAAACGCGCCCGCTCGCCATACTGCGCCCAACCGTCCCAGGTGGCCAGGTAGTCATCCAGCGTGCGTATGAAGCCGCCCTTCGCCAATTCGCCAGCGCCTACCGCCAGCGTGAAGAACGCATCGGGCGCCGTATTGGTGAAGAGCTGCATCGCCAACTGGGTCAGGTAGTTTGCGCCCGTCGACGGAACGATCTCGATCGATGTGCCCGGATTCGCTGCCATGACCGCCTGCGCGGCGGCCTCGATGAAGGGGCCAACTCGCTCGTTCGCGCCTTCGTACCCCAGGACGATCGAACCGCTCAATCCCTGCGCGAGCGAATCTCCGTGCCGGGCAAGGATCGCCCCCGCCAGCGCGGCGCTTCCGCCGGCTAGCAGGGATCGTCGTGTTACCGGGCGGGACGGCCCTGCTATTCGCACGGTTGGGCGACCACGTTGTCGGCGCCCAGCACGCGGGTCAGCTCTTCGGCGTAGCGGGTAGCCGCTTCGTCCGGAGTTGCCTCACCGGTGGCGATCAGCCCAGTGGCATTCTGGATGATGCCAACCAACTGCAGGAAGGAGCGGTCTGGCGCTGTCAGCAGCAACGAATCGGAGGTTCCCACCATCGCGCTCAGGAACGGGGTCTCCTGGAACGCAGGATCGGCCGCGGCGTCGGCCCGGGCCGGAATGTGCGGATCCTCGACGTTGATCGCCACCTGGTTCGCGACCGAGTTGAACTGGCTGATGAACTCCCAGGCCAGATCCTTGTTTTCGGCTTGCTGGTTGATGAACCAGGAATTCCCGGTGCCGCCGACCGCGAACGGCGCGACATCGCCATCGCCCGGGAACATCACATAGCCGATGTTCTCGTTCGTCCAGTCCTCATCGTCATCGAGCCACGGACCATAGGCCCACGATCCTTCATAGAGAATACCGAGCTCACCGTCGATCATGGCCTGCCTCATGGCGGCACTCGGCTGCGGACTGGTCATCACCTCCTGCGGCACGGTCTTGTCGGTTTGGTACGCCCGGTAGTAGTAGTCGAGCGCGGCGCGGATCGCGCAACTGTCGATGATGAACTTGCCATCCGCATCCCGCAACTGCCCCCCAAAGGCATAGACCAGCGGGATGAACCCGCGCGAGACCGTTCCATTGCCGCCATTTGCGCCGGCATAGAGGGCATAGGGGATGACGCTGTCGTCGCTCTCCTTGATCTTGAGCGCGGCGTCCAGAATCTCGGTTGGATTCGCGGGCGTCCAGTCGCGCGGGAGCCCTGCTTTTTCCAGAATGTCCTTGTTGTAGTAGAGAAAGTGGGTATCCATCAGATACGGAATCGCCCAGACCGAACCGTCGTACGTCAGCGACTCGCGCAGTGCCTCCGGATACTCGTTCCATCCATCCCAGTCGCCGGTGAACTCATCCATCGGGGCAATGAGATCAGCGGCGGCCAATTCGGCCATCGCCACACCAACCAACAGGAAGAGATCGGGCGCGCGGCCGCTATTGAGCTGCAGGATCACCTGGGTGGCGTAGTTGCCGCCCGGCGAGGGCTGAAGCGTGATCGTCGCGTCCGGGTTCGCCTCTTCGATCGCTTTGGCGGTCGCTTCGATATAGGGGATGACGCCGGTGGCCGCACCCTCGTAGCCGATGGTGATCTCCCCGCTCAATCCCCCATCCTGGGCGAACGCCATCGGGGAACGTGCCAGCACCAACCCGGCGCTGCCCAGCGCCGCGCCTTGCAACAGCCGCCGCCGGTCGATCGGAGCTCTCATGCGAGAACGCGCGGAACGATTGGAATGCATTGACGTTGGACTCCTTGATCGACGTCGTGGACTGAGATTGATGAATCTACGATATGTACGCGCGAATTCTATAGGGAAACGATCCACAGCCGAAGAGCGGCAAGAATTCGCTGATGAACTGCGCCTGGCAACCGATTTCCTGCCATTTCGATCGGTCCAGGTGCGGTTCGTTGCCCGCTAGAGAATGCTCTTGAGCCGATCGAGATCGATATTGCCCCCCGTGAGCACCGCGGCCGTTACCGATCCGGTGCCGATCCCGGCCTTCCCGGTGAGCAACGCCGCAATCCCTGCCGCAGCCGCGCCTTCGATCAGGAGCTTTGTGCGGTCGAGCACCAGTTTCAACGCGGTCACGATTTCGTCTTCGCTCACGAGCACGACATCGTCCACCAGCTCACGCACGATGGCGAGATTCAGCTCGCCGGTGAACGGGGCAGTGAGCCCGTCGGCCATGGTGTTTGTCGATTCGAGTGTGACCGGGTGACCTGCCTCGAGCGCGCGGGTCATGGTCGGTGCTCCAACCGGCTCTACCCCGACGATGCGCAGATCGGGATACAGGATGCGCGCCGCCAGCGCGATACCCGAGATCAGTCCTCCGCCCCCGATCGGCACCACGATCGCGTCCAGATCCTCGACCTGCTCGAAGAGCTCCAATCCGACAGTCGCCTGTCCCGCAATCACGGCCTCGTCTGCAAACGGGGAGATGAAAACCGCGCCCGACTGCTCGCGGTCGCGATCCATCTGGGCGACGGCTTCCTGGATGGTCGGAAACTGCCGGGTCGTCGCGCCGTAGCCCTGGATAGCAGCGACTTTGGTCGGCACGGCGCTTTCCGTCATATAGACCGTGCAAGGCGTGCCGAACGTGCGCGCCGCGTAGGCCAAACCCTGGCCGTGGTTTCCGGCCGAGAACGTGACGACTCCGGCCGCTCGCTCATCTGGAGAGAGCTGCGCCACCGCGTTCAACGCGCCGCGCACCTTGAAGGCGCCGGTCTTCTGCATGTTTTCGGCTTTGAGGTGCAGGCGCGTCCCGGTGAGACCGTTCAATGTCTCGGACGTGAAAACCGGGGTCCAATGAATATATGGCGCGATCCGGTCGCGCGCCTCCCAGATGGTTTCGATCGTGATGGACGTCGGTATGGGAGACTCGGCATCGGTCGGCATCGGATTCTCCGCAATTGGTCGGCCAGCGCCGCGAGTACGACGAGGAATTATGGCCGATCAGCCAGCTTCGCCAGTGAATCCCATCCTCCACATTCCGTTCGACGAGCACGCTGTCGAACTGATTGCGGCTGCGTTGGGCGCCAGTGTCGCTCGCGCCCCGTTTCAGCTTCCGGGCAGTGCGGTGCACCAACTCACAGTGGAGAACTCTCGCGGGTTGCCAGCGACGCTCTTGACGCTCTGGCCGGGAATCGCTCGGGTCGATGCCATCTCCCCCTCGTCCACCGTGGTCTTCACCGATGTGCGCACTGTCGATCTCGTCGGAACCGTCGAAGTTCAGTTCCGCCGTTCCAACCGCGAAATGCTCATCATCGCCCGCGGCGGCAAGGTCATTGTCCGGGCGTAAGGCTGAAAGCGAACCCGAGCTTGTTTCACTTGTCAGTGGGGTACTCCAGGGCAAACGTGGCCGTCGGGAAAATGGCGGTATGCACCAACGGTTCTTCCGTCTGATTGACCCAGCGATGGGGCACCCCGGCGGGAATTACGACCAGATCACCGCTTCCCGCCTCGATGGTCGTTTCCCCGACGGTGTATGTTCCCCGCCCAACGTGAACGAGAATCAGCTCGTCACAGTCGTGACTGTGCAGTGACACGCCCTGTCCTGGAGGCGACTCACCAACGACCACCGTCAGGCTATCTAGCCCAAACGCACTGCCTTCGAAGAGATGGCGCCCTGCGATCGGCCCCCTGGCAGGGGAAATCAGAAGCGGAAGATCTGAGGACGGGACGACCACGGATGTCATAGGACGCTCCTCTGCCTTGGCCCGGTCCGGCCAAACGGGTACCCCAAACGTCGCAGGGGCCGCCCTGGGTGCCATACGATCAGCATAGCAAGACGCCTCGAGATGACCCGACTGCGGCTTGGTGTCAAGAACTACGCAGCGCTGGGCTCTGCCTGGCTCCCAGGACACTGGCTCAGGCTATCCCGCTTCCGCCGCGGCAATGCGGTCGGTGTTTTGCCAAAACCGATCCATCTGCGAGGCGTGCTCCCCTGCGGTCATGAGCCGCGGCTGGTTGAAATCCTCGATCTCGACTCCGCGCGCTCGCAGCCCGACCACCTTGCCATCCCGCAGCACGATTTCCAGAATGCTGCCTTCCCGCACCTCGACCGAGAACATCTGGTCGAAGATGAAGTTGCCGACCGAATAGAAGATCGGTTTGCCCTGATGGCTCTGCAACCCCTGGATCACATGCGGATGATTGGTGACCACCATAGTGGCGCCCGCCTCGATCGCGGCTTTCGCGCCTTCACGCGCCCAGGCAGGTGGCACCGGGAAGTATTCGATTCCCATGTGGAAGTACGGAATGACATAGTCGTACTGACCCGCGGCCGCCTCGATGTCCGCCAGGAACTGCTCGGTGATATACGGGTTGGTGCCCGGCGTAGAGTCGGTAGCGCCGGCATAGCCGGAACCTCCGAGCTCACTCATGTAGACGGTCGCGCCAAAATCGCGCGCCTCCTCGTTGGCGGTGACACCGTCGATCCCGAGGAACGCAATCGTTGTCCCGCCAACATCGGCCACCCAGGGCGCCCGCGCCTCGGCCAGATTGTTGCCCGCGCCGAAGTAGGGAATACCCCCCTGCTCGAGCGCGGCCATCGTGTCCAGCAATGCCTGCGCGCCCCAGCCTTCGCTGTTCCACATCGAGTGGTTGTTGGCAAGGGTGACCGCGTCGATCCCGGCCATGGCGAACCCTTCCACCATCTCCGGGCTGGAGACGAACGAAAAGGTATGTGCATCCTCCGGCGGTAGGATCGAGCTGGAAAGATTGCCTTCGAGAGTCGCGACCATGACATCGTATCCGCTCAGCTCGGCGGCAACCTTGTGGAAGGGATGCGTGTAGTCACCGAACGCGACCATCTTGTTGTTGACATTGCGCCCAGGAACGATATCGCCCACCACACCGACCCGGATCACACCGTCACTGCTGCGCAGCGGGTCGAACCCATCGACCGCCAGCACATTGGCGCGATAGTCGACCTGGTCGACTGGCACGAGCGCAACCGCACCCGGATGCGTGCCGAACTCGGCCACCAGGGCCTCGTAGTCGGCAACGGCGCTCCCATTCGCGGCCGGAGTCGCGCTGGAGAGCGCGTAAACCTCGACCGGCAAGGAAACGGCTGAGCCAAGCGCCCGCCAATCGGCAACCTGGCCCGACAGCAGCCGATCGACGTCTCCACTGCCAATCCCAAAAAGCGGCAACCGGGGCGAGGTGACTAGCGCCATTCCCGCTGGCAGCCCGGCCACCGTCTGGGCAGAAATCGATCCGCTCCCGTGCATCGTCGCTGCCCCTGCTGCCCCGGCGGCAGCCCCTTTCAGAACTGTTCGGCGAGTTAGGGATCGATCCGACAACGTTGCTGGCACCTGAGCTCCTCTCGACGCGGCAGCACGTCTGCCGAATTCCGGCCAATCGTACCCCGAGCATGTCCGCGAGTCACGCCAAATACGCCGCCCGAACCGTCCGTCGGACAGTGCGACGACCGGAACACGGCTGCCGAAGACCTACCCTGCTGGTTGTTCGCTGAAATAGCGGCCAATGGCATCGGCCATCGCGGTGACCATGGCCGCGCGGCCGGCATCGCTGACCAGCACCTGCGCGTCGGAGGAATTCGAGATGGTCAAGAGATCAGCGACCACGCCGGGCATGCGGCTCGGGTCCTTCATACCGTTGCGGTTCCCGGTAATCATGAAGAGGGAGTCATACAGCATCTGATTCCCTCGCAGCGCCGCCGTCGATTCCGGAATGACGCCCAGATCGGGAATGACATACCCGGCGGCAGCCAGATCGGCGCCGATCTCCTGGTTGATCAATTGCGCGAGCCGCTGACTCTCCATGCTGTCGGCGCGCCCTTCGGCATACCAGGTGGAGAATCCGGAATCGCTCCCGTTGCTCGACCCGTCGAAATGGAGCGAGATCAGCAGATTGGCCTCTTCGTCGTTGCAGAAATCGATTCGCGCCTGCATCTCGTCGATCAGGGCGTTGTGTGCGGCATCGGCATCGGTGGTCGCGTTTTCTCGCGTGAGACCGTCGCGGTTGACATCCTGAAACTGCTCATTGCGCACGGTGTCGCCATCCCGGGTGGTCACGACCGTGAATCCCATCGCGGTCAGTCGATCGGCCAGTTCACGGGTATATGCGGCGGTATACAGCGCCTCGTCCATCGCAGGAGCGCTGGCATCGCCCGTACGCTTGAATCCGCGATCGCTTCCGCCATGCGCGGCATCGAGGCAAATGACTTTGCCGACAAAGAGCGGGTTCGCGACGATCTCGGACGCCGCGCTGCCGCCACCCAGCTCAGACGCGGCTGGGATGACCAGCTGCGCGGTCGGCACCGGCGTTACTTCCCCGCCAGCGCGAATGTCGCGCACGATCAACGCCAGGGCCGTCAAGGCCGCGACCAGGATCAGCAACACACCGGCCCATTTCAGCGCAACCACTTCGCCGTAGCGTCGTTGCTGAATACGCGCGTAGGGTGGAACTGCGAGATCCGGCGTCCACTCTGGCAGTTGCATCCGCGGCAACGCCGCGGACGCGGTAGCCGCTGCCTGCGCCGAAACGGGCCGTCGCCGCGCCGGTGGCGGAGTGCGGCGTGCCGGAGGTGTCGGTTGTGGCTGCTCCCGTCGCGGGGGCAACTGCGGGGGAGGACCAAGCCAGGGAAGCTCGTCCTCGAACCATTCTTCGGCCATCAGCCTCTGCGGGCGGACCGGTTCGTTTGCGGACGAGTACGGCCCGGTCGGTCGACCAAACGGATCGAATATCGATTGTCACGGATGGAGTGTTGTCAGGATTACGGTTTCCGATGAACGCGAAGGAACACTCCAGCCAGTGCGTCGAGCCAGCGTAAATGCACGTTCGGGAGGATTGCAAGTCCACGCACGGAGAATGCTCCCGGGCGGTCGGCAGCCGGAACCGCTTACTGGGCGCTGGAGACCGGCCCCGGGACCGTCGGTTCGGCTGGCGGATTCGCCTCCGAGACCGACAGGCGATACCGGGTCACGGTGGGGAAAATCCAGGAAACGAAGGCCGCGGCCCCGATCGTGCACACCCCGCCGAGCACAACCGCCGGACCAGCGCCAAGAAGCGACGCGGTGATGCCTTTCTGAAATTCACCCAGTTGCGGTCCCCCCATGCCTAGCGCGCGGTGCACCGACGCGACCCGGCCCCGCAAGTCGTCCGGTGTGAGCAAGGTGCGCGTCGCGTGCCGCAGCGCCATGCTGATCGCATCGGCCGCGCCGCTGAATGCCAGAAAGAGCATCGACACCCACAAGGTCGTACTGAGACCGAATCCGATCAGAAAACATCCGTACGCCACGATCGATCCCAGTACCCAGAGCCCAGCCTTGTCCGGCAGATGAGTCACGCTCATGACAATCGCCATGGTCACGGCTCCGGCCGCGGGCGCAGCCAGCAGGAATCCGAGTCCACGCGGCCCGACCCCGAGCACCTCATCGGCAAAGATCGGCATGAGCGCCGTACAGGCGCCGAACAGGGTTGCCAGGAAATCGGCCAGCATGACCCCGAACAACGTCGGCGTGTTCTTGAGAAAGCGCAACCCTTCCAGCGCCGCCTGATAGCCGGACATGGTGATGGCGACGGCTGGTGGACGCTGGTGCATCAGCAACACGGCCACGATGACAACCAGAAAGGAAAGCGCGTCGATGACGTACGCTCCGGTCACCCCCAACGTTGCGATGATGATGCCGCCTGCAGCGGGCCCGACCACTTGCGAGACATGCGAAACGAGCACACCCATGGTGGACGCCGCGGGAAGCTCGCTGCGCGGAACCAGAAGCGGCATCAGCGCCTGGCGTGTGGGATTCGAGATTCCCTCGAACACCGCCGCCACCATTGTGACCAGATAGATCACCCAAACAGTGATATGCCCGGAGCTGCTCAGGACTGCCAGCACGAGCGCCAGCGCCAGCAATGCGCTTTGCGTCCAGATCAGCGTATGCCGCCGATCTCCCCGGTCGGCGATGACCCCGCCGACAAGCCCAAACAGCAGAATTGGAATGAAGCGAAAGAGACCGAGCAACCCGAGCTTGAACGCGTCGTGGGTGAGCTCGTAGACCTGCCAGGCGATTGCCACCCGCTGAATTTGCGAGCCTGCCTGAGAGAGCGCCTCCGCGGACCAGAGAAGTCGAAAATCCCGATAGCGCAGAACGCGGTAAGATCGGCTGGAAACGGATTGACTCATGCGGAGTCCGCCAAGAACCGCTGCACGTGTCCGCCAGTCGTCAACATCGTCGTGCCCATGGAGCGAGAGAAGAACTCCATTGTAGTGAAGGCCCGGCTTTTCCGGGGAGGCTCATGCCAAAGACATCCACACAACCGTCGCAACCGACGCATGCGAACGCTGCTCATCCGGACGAGATGTGCATTCCGCAACCGATGCAGCGCAATCTGCCCGCCGAAGGCTCAGCACGTCGTCGCACACTGCTGAAACGCGGCCTGCTGCTGCAATGCCCCTATTGCGGTCAGGGGGGCATCATCAAATACCCATTCTGGATCAAGACGTGTTGCCCACGCTGCGGCTACCGATTCGAACCCGAGCCGGGATATTTCGTTGGCGGCTACGCTGTCAATCTCGTCGGCGCTGAGATCGTCGGTGTGATCATCATCGTGATCATCTTGCTGCGCAGCAATCTTTCGCTCTACCAGCAGGAGGCGCTGGCCATCGGCACAGCAATCTTGTTGCCGGTGATCTTCTTTCCCTGGTCACGCACCATGTGGATGGCGCTCGACCTATCGATTCAGGGCGATTCGCACCTCGAGCGCGAACAACGGCTGATGTAGCCATCCGCTCATAGCGTCGAGTCACATTCTGTCGACGGGGCGCGATCGACGAGCTGCCATGATGCCCCGATATACTCCCGACAACGCGTCGGCGTCGCAGCAATCGAGGGACACAATGCGGGAGCAACGGGAGAACAGCGGACGCGACATGGGCGCGGCGGACCAGATTCGGCGCGTGGGCGCGCGTGCGCAGCCCGGCGCGGACCAACGCGAAGTCGATCTCTACGTTCGCACCTACACCACGCTCCTGGAAAGCTCAGGTGCCGTGAGCGTCTCCAGCTTCGAGCCAGCGCATATCACCGCGGCGCCATCCCTACATGCCGGGGCGACCGAGACCGAACCGGATATGAACGCGATGATGTATTCGCTGCAGCGGCTGCCGCCGTCCGTGATGCATTGCCGCCATTTCGTGTTGGGCCAGAGCGCCATCGCATTCGAGCGAGCGGGATTCGCAGATTTCACCACGTGGCGATTGCAAACCGCGCCCGCCCGGCGACGCAAATGGCATTACGACGGCAAGGACGTGCTCGGCGCGCTCATCGCATCGTCATCCGACCTGGACGACATGATCCCGACCATCGTGGCGCTGCAGATCGAACTCACCAAGATCCATCGCATCCTGCGCGCGTCTCCGGAAGCAGCCGCGCTGATCGAGAACTTCGCCGCCGGAGAACCGGAAGACGCGCCGCTGGTCGAGCGGGTTGGCGAGCTCTTGCTCATATCTCCCAACGATTGGAAGCGGCTTCGCTCGGTCTGGGGCAAAGAACTCTGGTCGAATCTGCTGGGGCTGACGAAACAGCGCAAGCGCTGGGACATCCGTATGCTGGGCGCGAGTTACCTCGGGTACAACCGTGCCACCCGGCAATGGTGGGCTCCAGTGCAACTGGCGATGGCCGAGCTCGGGTTCCTGGAGCGACCGGTCTATTTCGTCTCGTCGAACACGCATAGTCTGGTCAATACCCTCGCCGGCACGGCCATGCGTCGCAAAGACGCGCTGACTCAGTACATCCGCGACACGATGCACGACGAACTGCTACCCGAGCTGGAGGCTCTGGAATCGGGCGCGAGTCGCTCGTCCTGGGAAAACTTGCTCTATTTCGCGGCCCGTACGTATTTCACCGAGCCCGGCCGGGAGGCAGAGCGCAAGACCCGCAACGAGGAAGAATCCGCTGCCGGCATCCGCCACTTCTCGTCGACCGGCGCGATCGACGTTGGCACGCAGGTCATCGACTTGCAACAGCTCGACGTCGAATCGCTCGATTCGCGGTTGCTGCGTCCCGGCGAGAAGTTCGTGCCGGGCAACACGGACGCGATTATCGTGAACATCAACTACCCGCTCGGGCTGGCGGCCTATCACATCATGTCGCAGATCGCGATGAGCACCGAGCAGATTCGCGGCATCTACATTCTCGGCAAAGCCGCCACGCTCAACGGCCGCATTGGCGACGTCATGATCGCCAACGTCGTCTTCGACGAGCACTCCGGCAATACCTACTGGCTCGACAACTGTTTCTCCTATGCCGATCTGGCGCCCTATCTCGTCTATGGCGCCGCGCTCGACAATCAGAAAGCGGTCACCGTCAAGGGCACCTATCTTCAGAACCAGGGGTATCTCGATTTCTTCTACCGCGAGAGTTTCACCGTGGTCGAAATGGAAGCCGGGCCGTATCTGAACGCGATCTACGAGGATCTTTTCCTCGACCGCTACCCGCAAGACGAGGCCATCAACCTCGCGCAGCATTCGAACGGGCGGCTCGATCTGGGCATCATCCACTATGCCTCAGATACCCCGTATTCCCGCGCGCAAACCCTTGGCGCGCGCGGGATGAGTTACTACGGGCTCGATTCGACCTACGCCTCCACGCTGGCCATCGTCCGCCGCATCTTCGAGCGCTCGGGCATGATCGAAACCGAGCACCGCACCGCCTAGGAACATAGGGTTGCGTGCTACATCCGCAGGTTCGATCCCTAACGCGCGGTGTATCCGCCGTCGACCACGATCTGGGCGCCAGTCACGAACGACGCCTCGTCCGACAAGAGAAACGCCGTGACATAGGCAATCTCTTCAGGACGCCCCAGGCGTCCGATGGGATGCAACTGGGCCGCCCCGCTCGTGTCGATGTTCTCGATCATCGGCGTCTCGATATAGCCGGGATGCACCGAGTTCACACGCACGCCCTGACCGGAATAGCTGATCGCCGCTGCCTTGGTCAATCCGGTGACCCCGTGCTTCGCCGCGGTATAGGCCGGGGCGCCGCCCTCGCCGACGACCCCAAGAATCGAGGACATGTTGACAATGGCGCCGCCACCCGCTTCCAGGATGGCGGGAATCTGATAGTGCATGCCATAGAACACACCGTTCAGATCGACCCGAATCGTCGTATCCCAGTCACTGGGCGCAAGATCGCCGACAGGACCCGGCACGCCAGAGATGCCCGCGTTGTTGACCGCCAGGTGAAGCGCCCCGAACGTTTTCACGGCAAACTCCACGGTCGCCTTCGAGTCTGCTGGGTTCGCCACATCCGCGGCGAACGCGGCTGCCTTGCCACCCTTCACAACGATCGCGTCGGCCACCCGTTGCGCCGCATCCAGATGGATATCGGACACGACCACAGCCGCCCCGCGCTCGGCAAGCACCGTGGCGATCGCTTCACCGATGCCGCTCCCGCCTCCGGTGACCAGCGCTGTCTTGCCATCGAACTGTGCCATCGCAAACCTCCTTTGGTGACAGATGTACACACTCAGTTATGCGTCCCCGGGCATCTCATTCCCATGACAACCGGATGCGGCGGCATGGCGAATGCGCAACAGGGCGGCGCTCAGGCGCCGCCCTGTCTGTCCGGTCTCGAATTCGGCCCGCGAACGATCGCGTCCGATCAATCCATTACGGTGAGCTCGCGGCTTGCTTCGTTGAGTCGTTTTCCGCCCGTTTCCGTAACGACCACCGAATCCTCGATGCGCACACCGAGGTTTCCCGCCAGATAGATGCCAGGCTCGTCGGAAAAGACCATCCCGACTTCGAGCGGCGTCTTGTTGCCGCCGACCAGATATGGCTCTTCGTGCACATCCATGCCCAACCCGTGCCCGACCCGGTGCAAGAAAGCCTCGCCATAGCCGGCCTTCGTGATGACATCGCGAGCGGCCTTGTCGATGTCCTCGCAGGCAACGCCCGGCTTCACCGCGTCGAGCGCGGCCTGGTTGGCTTCCTTCACCGTTGCGTAGACCTTGCGGTACTCGTCCGTCGGGGTGCCGACGAACACGGTGCGGGTCACATCGGAGTGATATCCGTTGAGCGTGCCGCCCCAGTCGAAGATCACCGAGTCGCCCTGCTGGATCACGCGGTCGCCGGTGTGGTGATGAGGCGAGGCGGCGTTCGGCCCGCTGGCGCAGATGCCGAAGGACCGGCCCAACCCGCGCTTCTCCATCATGCCCGACAGCCGTTCCATGGCTTGCGTTTCCGTCAGTCCGCTGATCTGGCCGCTTTCCACGAACTCATGCCACGCCTCGTCCGTGAGCCGCGCAACCTCGAACAGGTTGTCCAGTTCCGACTGGTCCTTGGTCACGCGCAGATGCGCCAGGATCGGTTGTCCGGTCGTCCAATCCCCTTCTGGCATCGCTTTCTGCAGTTTGAGCAGGAAGGTGCTCCAAAGCTGATCGCTGACGCCTAGCGTCACCCCGGTCGTGTCGCCAATCAGCGACGCAGCCAACTCGGAGGGAGATTCGGTTTCCTGCCAGCGCCGCAGCGTGACATTCGGCTCGCAGCTCGTTGCCAGGAACGATTCCAGCACCGGCACGACCAGATCAGGTGTCCCCTCTTGCCGGATGATGAGCAGGTTCAACCGCTCGCTCAGGTGCGCGTCGTACCCGATGAGATAGACCAGATCGGACGACGGACCGACCAGCAGGATGTCGATTCCCTGCCGCTTCATCTCGGCCTGCGCCTTCTTGATCCGCTCGGCATACACCGCCTGCGTAGGAACTCCTGGGGCCATGCTTGATGCTCCTCTGGGGAAAGAAACGAACCGCTCCATGTCCGCGATTCTAGCACCGGCCCTGAATCGCACCTGGGCTGGATCAGCAACATGCGTTCCGCGCTTGCGAACCGGGGACGGGATCATGCGCCGACACCCAGAATGGGAAGGGGCCGGTGGCGGATTGCCACCGGCCCCTGGATTGACGCAGGGTCGCGCCGAGACTATTCCTCGACGAGCAGAGTCCCGCGCATCCACGGGTGCGGCTGGCAGTAGTACGGATATGTGCCCGGCTCGGTGAACGTGTGACTGAAGCTGGCTCCAGTGTCCAGGAATCCCGAATCGAACTTGCCGTCCGGCGTGCCCGAGAAACCATCCGAAAGACCAGAGGTTACTGTGTGCGACACCGAATCCTCGTTGTGCCAGAGGACGGTTCCGCCAACCGGAATCGTCACCACCGGCGGGCTATAGGCAATCTGGGCATTCTCCGGCAGGAACGCGCCCTCAGGCATGATCACTTCCGCCGCGATGTTTTCGGGCACAGGCGACGCCATATGGCCCTCTTCGGTCACCTCACGCGTGAGCGAGACGAAGATCTCTGGATCAGGCTCCCCTTCGATCACGATCTGACCGATCGACCCCTTATAGAAGGAACGCACGAGTGAGTGGTCGACCAAAATGACCGTCGACGGCACCAGCGCATCGAGTTCCACCACCGTGCCGCCGCCAGCGACAACAAGCGTGGACTGCGATCCGCGAATAGGAACATTTGCCGGGCTCGTCGCGGCTTCGGGATAGACCAAATCCCAATGCGACCCAATCGGGTGGAAACTGGAGACCAGATTGATTCCCTGATTGACGAAGTAGATGCGCGCGCGCTCTCCCACACTCATTTGCAGCGCGTTGTCCCCGCGCAGCGCATCGGTGCGACCATTGAACGTGACGTACCGCGGATGCTCGTCGACGAGACCGGCACGATCGAATCTCGCGACGCCCTGGTCTTCCGCGCCAACTTCCATGACGTACCACTCGCTTTGCGAGATCGACCATTCATGATCGACCGCCGGGAGCGGCTCCTCCGGATCGACGATGATCATGCCGTACATGCCATGGGCAATGTGCTGGGGAACATCACCGTATGCGCAGTGGTACATGAACGCGCCGGGGTAGAGCAGGCGTGCCTGGATCGACACTGTGTCGCCCGGATTCGCGGTCAACCCTTCGGCGCCTCCCCCCTGGCCGGTGACGGCGTGGAAGTCGATGTTGTGCGGATGCATGCTGCTGGCCAGGTTGGTCATCTTGATCGTGACCATATCGCCCACGCGACCGCGGATGACAGGACCGGGCGAACCGCACAGCGTTTGATCGTCACCGGCAATGCGGAATCCCCACATCTCGGTGTTGACGCCGTTCTCGGGATCGAGCGGGCAGACACCCTCGATCGATTCGAGAGCAACCTCGAAGGTGCACTGATTGGTGCGGGTGATGGCTGGGGGCACGTTTGGAGCCATGGTGACATGGATCTCATCTTCGGGAGCCGGCTGCAGCTCCGCAACCGGTGTCAAGACCGGCCGGACATTATCCACCGGGGTCCACCCACCGGCGACCGGGGTCTGCGCGGCCGCATCGTTCTGAAGCGCCGCGAGCGGGGCAGCGATCGACGCTCCCGCAACCGAGCCCATGAAAAGTCGCCGGGTTACACGATTGTTCAACACGCCGTACCTCCTGTACGAGTGATTCCGAGACGCCGCTTTCGTGGCCAACACCCACGACACGTGCGCTCGTTCCGTTCCGAGACGTGGTGCGAAGTTTGCCGTGCGCGGAAAGCAAGAAAATTACATTCGCTGGTTCGAGGTTGCAAATTCGTAACGATCGCGCAGTCGAGCACAGATTTGCCCAATAACTGTACGGAATTCCGGCCCGCTTCCACAAGCAACGCGCTCCAGCACCCATTTCCCGCTCGATCGAGCGCCGGACGCTGCGCGGCCAATTCGAGACCGCGATCCGTGCTATGCCGTATCTACCACGTACAATCGGCCGCATCGATCAGACCTCGCGCGTGGCGGAAGGCGAAGTGAGCAAGAACCAGACCAAACCCACCATTATCGGCATCACCTCACCGCTCGAACCCGAGTACGTCGCGCAAATCCGCGCCGCCGCGCCGGGACGGATCGAGGTCCGGTACGAGCCGGATCTGCTGCCTCCCACCCTCTATCGAAACGACCATCACGGACCGGACGGTTGGTCCCGATCTCCCGAAGATCAGTCCCGCTGGGAAGCAATGCTGGCCGAATGCGAGATCGTTTGGGACATCCCCGAAGTCGTTTGGGACACGCCCGGAGCCAAGACGAAACCGGTGCTGGAGCTCATGCCGAGGTTGCGCTGGATCCAAACCACCTCCGCCGGTGTCGGCCCCATGATCAAACGTCTCGGCCTGGCCGAGACCGACATCCTCGTTACCACCGCCAGCGGGGTGCATGCCAAACCGCTGGCGGAATTCGCTTTCGCGGTCATGCTCACCTGGGTGAAGGAGCTTCCCCGATTGCGATCGGAGCAGCAGGCGCACCGCTGGGAGCGGTTCTGCGGTGGGGAACTCGACGGCCAAACGCTGACCGTCATCGGACCCGGACGAATCGGGCGTGAAGTGGGCCGTCTGGGCAAGGCGTTTGGCATGCGCACCATCGCCATCGCATCGCGCGTCGATGAACACCGCGCTCGTACGCTCGGCTTCGACGAAGCCTACGACCACAACGCATTGGGCGACGTGCTCGCGCGATCCGATTTCGTCGTGATCTCGACGCCGCACACCCCCGACACGGAAAACCTGGTCGACGCGGCCGCGATTGCGGCCATGAAACCGGGCATTGTGCTGGTCAATCTCTCCCGCGGCATCGTGATCGACGAAGACGCCATGATCGAAGCGCTCCTGTCCGGGCAGATCGCGTATGCCGGGCTCGACGTCTTCCGCACCGAACCGCTGCCGGACGATTCGCCTCTCTGGGATATGCCGAATGTGCTCATCGCGCCGCACTCTGCCAGCACCGCGTGGAGCGAGAACCAGCGCATCACCGAGATCTTCGTGCGCAATCTCCCACTCTACCTGGACGGGCGGTACGATGAAATGAGCCCGTTGCTCGACAAGCAGCGAGGCTACTGATGCCGGCGAATGTCATTCCCGAGAGCCACCAGGGCTTGCTCGACAAGCCGGTGCTCGCGCATGTCGCGACCACTGGGCCGCACGGCGAGCCGCAATCCAATCCCGTCTGGTTCATTTGGGACGGTGAACAGATCGTCATTGCTATCGGCCCGACCGGCCAGAAAGCGCGCAACCTTGCGCGCGACCCGCGCGTTGCGCTCTCCATGGCCGATCCGGATGACCCCGCGCACTATCTCGAGATTCGTGGCGTCGTCAGAAGCGTTCGCGTCGTCGATAGCCGCGACCCGGACGTAATCGCCATGGTGCGCAAGTACACCGGCGAAGAGAGCTACGAGGGCATGCCAGACCGGCACGCCCTCTACGTCATCGAGCCGCTCCGCTCGACGATATTGAGATAGCCACATGGGTGGACCGGAACACGGGGAGCCCAGTCATGCTCCCCGTGCCGGTCGATGCGCTCGCCGGAGGGTCAGGCAGCCGGCGAGGCGAGTGGAGTGGCGATCGGCGCAGTTGCAGACGTCGACAAGACCACCACCCGGTTGTTCGTTTCGTCGCTGACGAAGAGCCGGCCGTCCGGCGCAAAGGCAAGATAGGTCGGCTGCTGCAGTTCCCCGTCTCCGGTGCCGTGTGTTCCGAGGATGCCAATTACCGTTCCATCTGGCGAAATGACCTGGATGCGATTGCCAACGTAGTCGGTGACATATGCGTTGCCATCCGCATCGAACGCAATCGCGGCTGCTCCCGCAAACTGACCCGGGCCCGTTCCGATTCCTCCCCAGACGCCAACAGTTTCTCCGTCAGGAGTCAGTACCCGGATACGGCTGCGCAGCGAGTCGGCCACATAGACATTCCCGTCAGGGCCAACCGTGACATCGCCCGGATTCAGAAGCGGGATCTCAACGTCGCCACCATTTGGCCCCCAGGTGGCGAGATGATTTCCAGCCAGATCGAAGACGAACACGTTGCTGCGGGCGAAGTCGGCCACATACAGGCGGTTTGCGTCTTCGTCGAGCGCGATCCCGGACGGCCGGCTGGGATCGTTCGGATCGACCGATGGCAACAGGAACTCTCCTGTCGGGTTCAGATCGGGGTCGAACATCTGAATTTGACTGTCCAACGGGTCCGTGACGTACAAAGACCCGTCTGCGGCAAACGCGAGGTCACCAAAGAAGAAGCCGTCGGGTTCGTGGAACGAAAAAGCGGTGCTCGTATCGCCGTCGGCCGGCCAGATACGATCGAACTCGCCATCGGCAGAGAAGATCTGAATCCGGTCATTGCGAGCATCGATGACGAAGATTTCGCCGTTTGGGCGAACCGCGATACCCACTGGCCCCTGGAACTCTTCCGGCGTGTCCAGCACACCGCCCCACTGCAGGAAACTACCGGCGTCCGGATCGAGCGGCAGCACCCCGGAGAGAGCTGGCTCACCCGGGGCTGGGGCTGGTCCACCGTCGCCGGAGATGGCAAACACCTCGGTTCCAGCGCCGGAATAGAGCACGCCGTCGCGGTACGCGATTCCGCTTGTGGGCTGATCTGGCTCACCGGCCGGCAACGACCAGAGCAATGCGCCAGTTGCCGTGTCCAACGCCTCGATTGCCGGTTCTTCCGTGCGTACATAGAGCACATCACCAGCAACGATCATCCCCCACCAGGCCATATGGGGAGAATCATGCTGCCAGACCACGTCACCAGTGACGGCGTCGAGCGCCAGTACACCTCCAATGTCGGCTCCCGGCACAAAGAAAAGGCCATCTTTGGCCGCCGCATTCGCCGGCCATGGAGGTATCGGATATGGGGTGTTCCAGAGGAGCGTGCCGGTCAGCCGGTCGTAGGCATTCCAGCTTCCAATATACGGAATTGGGGTGGAAACTCCGATAAGCAGCGTATCCCCCAGCACGATCGGTGTCGTGAAAGACGCCGTTTCGGGTGGCAACTCGGTGGACCAAGCCAGCTCGCCGGTCGCAGCGTCGACGGCTTGCAGCCTGCTAACGGTCGATCCGGCCAGCATACCCGCTAGATCGAGACTATCTGCCGTGAGATAGAGCGTTCCGTCCACGTACGACACTACTGCAGGCATTCCGCCGTCCGTATCGTAGAACCACTTCTCCTGGCCAGTTGCGGCGTCGAGCGCCCAGAGGCCACCGTAGACACCTCCCGAGACGAAGACAGTTCCGTTGATTACGGCGACCGACGCGTCGACGATGGTTTGCGGCAGGAAGTCTGCTGGAGGCGTGCCTTCTAGTTCGTGGACGGGCACGAAGGTCCAGATTGTTTTCCCATCACGCGCATCGATAGCTACCGCGCCCTGCAGGCCGCGGTGTGAATCCGCCATCCACTAATGACGGCGCCGAGCCTGAAGACTCGATCAGGAGACTCCCAGAGCACTTCACCGGTCATCCGATCGAGCGCCGCAACAGCGTCCTCGGATTGCACGACAAGAATGTCATCCCCAACTGCAGGCGGAAGATAGGCTGGAGTGCCCCGTTCCGCTGTCCGCAAGATCTCGGGAGCTCCCACTAGCGGAGCGCCCCCCACCTGGCCGTTGCGCTGATCGTTCGCACGAGCGACCCACTCGCCGGCAACTTGCGACGAGTCGAGCACCGGAGATGCCGCCGGTTCGGGGGTCTGCGCTGTCGCCAGTGCAGGTGCAGACATGAGCGCGAGGACGATCAACCACGGAATCCACCAACGGATTCGAGAACGACGATGCATACATGCCTCCATTTGCAGAAACGAAACATGCGAGCACTTGATCCGGCGACAAGGGACTGGATGAGAGAGCGTCGTACGGGAACCACGGCTGACGTGAACGGCGTTCATGGAAGCTTGTCCCCGACGCAACGCTGACAACTGAAAGACGATGTCGACGAGTCAGATGCTCTTTCAGGTAAACGGGTTCAGCGAACGATCTGTGACGCAGAACCTCACGCTAGTCAGAAGGTCCAGACAGCGCCAGGGCGACCTCCGACAGGCTGCCTCGCAACGCTGGCAATCGTGGGCGCCCCCGCTCCCGCTGTCCAGGCGATGCGCTCGCCGGAGGGTCAGGCAGCCGGCGAGGCGATAGGTGAAGCAACAGGCGCCGTGGTGAGCGGCGTGCGCAAGACGGCAACCAGACCGTCATCGAACCCTTCGTCGACCACATAGACCAGGCCATTCGGTCCGATGGCGACCGACCAGGGATTCGAGAAGTACTCTGTTTCTCCAGCGATACCGCTCAGCACGCCGAGCACTTCGCCTGAGGGCGACAAGACTTGAATCCGATTCGTGCTGTAGTCGAGTGTGTGAGATATTACCGTCGGAGTCGACCGCGACACCCACGAGACCCGTGAACCTGCCGGGATCGACACCCTTGCCAATCGTAATCAACTCGGCTCCAGGAGTGAAAAACAGCGACTGTCTCGCCTTCCGGCGTGAGGACACGTACCCGTCCACGGCCAGAATCGGTGATATAGACATTTCCATCTGGCCCAACCGCGACGTCGCTGGGTGTGAAGAGGGACAGCTCGACATCACCGTCGTCGCCGCCCCATGTGGAGACCAGGTTCCCCTCGAGGTCAAAGACGAACACGTGATCATGCGCGAAGTCGGTCACATAGAGCCGGTTCGTTGCTTCATCGAGCGCGATGCCACCAGGGCGGCTCAGGTTGTCTGGACTCGTGGACGGCAGGTCGAAGGAGGCAGTCGGGTTGAGATTGGCATCAAAGATCTGAATTCGGCCATCCATGGGATCGGTCACAAAGAGCGATCCATCGGCGGCAAAGGCCAGATCACCCCAAAAGAACCCATCCGGCTCATGAAATGAGAACATCGCGGCCGTATCGCCTTCGCCTGGCCAAACACGGTCGAAAGTCCCATCAGGTGAGAAAATCTGAATCCGGTCGTTCTTCGAATCGACGATGAAGATCTCACCGTTTGGTCGGAACGCGATCCCGGCCGGCCCCTGGAACTCCTCCGGAGACTCGATAACCCCTACCCATTGGAGGAAGCCATCTGCATCTGCCGACAGAGGCATAGTCGTCGCGAGCGACGGTGGCCCCGGTTCCGGCGAGGTCCCGCCATCACCGCCAATTGCCATCATCGCAGTATCCGTTCCAGCGTAGAGCACGCCATCAGCGTATGCGAGTCCACTCCATGCCGTATCGGGCTCGCCAGTTGAGATCGACCAGCGCAACGCGCCGGTTGCCGTATCGATCGCCTCGATTGCGGGCGCACCGGTTCGCATGTAGAGCACATCATCGACAACGACCATATCCCAGTACGCCATCGGCGAAGAGTCGTGTTGCCATATCACGTCTCCGGTCGCGGCATCGAGCGCCAACGTGCCTCCGGCATCCCCGTTTGGAACGATGAACATCCCGTCGACGGCCGCAAGGCTGCCAGCCCACGGAGCAATCGACGTACGCGTGCTCCAGCGAAGCTCGCCGGTATGGCGGTCGTAGGCTTGCCATGTCCCGAAATGAGCCACTTGGTCCGAGAGGCCGACAAGTACCATATCGTCCAGGACCACCGTCCCACCGGGGAAAACTGAGTCCGCCGGCCATTCATTCGTCCAAATCCGCTCACCAGTCGCCGCGTCGACCGCATGCAACTGACTCTTCGTCGACCCCGCAAGCGAACCCGCATCTCCGGCGCCATCTGACGCGACATAGAGCATTCCATCGACGTAAGAAACCGCACCGGGGACGCCGCCCTCGGTGTCGTAGACCCAGCGGAGCTCCCCGGTCGCGGCGTCGATCGCCCAGAGTTCCCCGTAAATATCGCCCGTGACATAGACGGATCCATCAGCGACGGTTACCGGCCCATTCACGATCGAGAGAGGGGGAAAACCGTCCGGCGGTTCCATTTCCAGTTCAGGTTCCGGGACGAACGACCAGATCACCTCGCCACTTCGTGCATCCAGCGCAACAGCACCCTGGAGGCCGGCGGTATAGACGAAACCATCGACCAGTGTTGGTGTGGTCCCTACCGATTCGATGGGCACCGACCAAAGTTGGGATCCGGTTTCCCGATCGAGCGCGGCAATGGCCATTTCCGACTGGGCGATGACAATCTTGTCGCCAACCGCCGGAGCAAGATAGGCAGCACTGCCGAGCTCTGATTCCCAGAGGATTGTGGGTGAACCGGCCAGCGGCGCGCCGTCGACCTGGCCGTTCCGCTGAAGATTCCCCATGCTTAGCCAGGTACCGGTGACCATCGCCGGATCGAGCCTCGCGACCGGAGAGGGAGTTCCTGGCGCAGGCGATGCATCCTGCGCGACAGCGGTGAGAGATGGAACGATCACGAACGTCAGAGCAAGCACGATTACTCCGAACCTTCGTGACAGGCAATCGATGCGCATGACATTCCTCCTCAATTGGGGACACCGAACTCGCCGCCTACTGGACGTCCTGACAGCGAGCGAAACCAGGTTGGTCACGTGCTCCGATGGTGGCAGAGCGGTGCACGGCTGCCTATTGGGAGGATTCCCAATTTCCTGAGCGGATCCGGGAGAGCGTCAGCTCGGTACCTGCCGATCGCGGGCGCGGATGGCGACGACCGCCGCCGATGTGCGCGTGGGAACGCCCAGCTTGCGCAGAATCGCCTCCACATGGCGCGACGCCGTCGAGCGAGAAATGAACAGTCTGTCGGCGATCTCCCGATCGGTAAGGCCATCGACCAACAGATCGAGCACCTCGCGTTCCCGTGGCGAGAGCTGCGCGAGCAGGTCTGCCGGTTGGTCAACCGCATCTGGCCGCTCTTGCTGCGTGATGGTCCGCTCCGCCTCGACAAACGTGGCGTCGAGGGTCAACCGAGCGCCTTCCGTTCGAAAGCGTTCGAACCCGTCAGCGCCGAGCTCCGCGCGCAGATGCTGTTCGAGCTCCGCCCGGCTGCCTGTATCGCGAAAACGGAGTCGTGAGGTTAGTTCCAGGACCCGATCGGCAGCGCCCAACAAACGCGCTCCACGTTCGGGTTCGCCATCGGACAGCGCGAGTTCGGCGACCCGCAAGAAAAACTCCGCTACGAGCGAGAGAACCTCTCGGTCGAGACTCACATCGCGCACATGCCGCAACAGGCTCCGGCTCTCCTCGATGCGCGCTTCCGCCAACGCGAGCCCCACCAGCGCCAACTCGCTCAGCGGCTGGAGATAGTTCGCCGCGGTTGCATTCGCAATCACCAGCCCGGCCTCGATCTGCTCTCTCGCCTCTGCGAGGCGACTGGCCGCCTTCAGGCTCATCCCCAATTCATAATGCGCTGCCGTCCGCTGCACCGTCGGCTTGTTTGGAAGCAGCAATGCGAGCGATTCTGTCGAATAGGCGATGGAGCGGTCGATCGCTCCAGCATTGCGGGCGATCTGTCCTCCGTGACGCAAGCCGAATCCAAGCAGATCGAGATCACCCAAGACGCGTGCCCGCTCGATCGCCTCCTGGGAAAAACGCAGCGCCTTGTCATCGTCCGCATGAATCGAGGCCATCAACCCAATCCAGGACGTGATCCGCACCCGCAGTGGCGATGCCTGGTCACCAGCAGTGACATCGTAGGCGCGTTCCATCCAGTCGCTGACTTCCTGGGTATGCAGGCGCAGCCAGCCCAGATCGGACGCTGCCCAGGTGAGCTCCAGAGCCCGCTCTCCCTGTCCCGATTCGACCAGCCACTCGAACGCCGCTCGCACGTTCGGCCACCCATTGACGTAATGCCGCAGCAGTTCGCTTCGTCCGCTGACATTCCGGTAAAAGTCGCCTGGGCGCAGCCATTGGACGAAGTGATCAGCATGCGCATCTCGCAAGGCGCGTTCATCCGCACTGCCGATGAGGAGTTGATGCGCGTATTCCCACACCGGCGGCGTCATGGAGATGCGCACCGATCCGTCCGCATCGGGCATCGTGCGCAGCAACGAGGCCTCCTGCAGAAGTTCGATGCTCTCCAGATGATCGTCGCGCGTGCCCGGCAGCACGGCATCCAGCTCCTCCAGCGAGCAACTGCCGATGAACACCGCCAACTGGCGCAGGGTGTCACGCTCGCGCGGGAGCAGCAGATCGTAGCTCCACTGAATTGCCCGATCCATCGTCTGGAGACGCGGATCGGCATCGACTGGGCCCTTGCCAAGCGCCGGGAGAATGGGATCCATGCGCGCCAGGAGAGCGGTCGGCGGCAAGATGCGCACCCGTGCAGCGGCAAGCTCGATCGCCAGCGGCTCCCCTTCCACCCGGCGGCAGATGGCGGCAGTGGCCTGAAGTTGGTCGGTCGTCCATTCGAATCCCGGCAGCATCGCCATCGCGCGTTCGACGAACAACCGCACCGCCGGACTGGCCAGCGCTTCCTCCGGCGCATCGACATCCGTAGCTGGGAGCTCCAGTCCGTCGACCGGGACGACCTGCTCGCCAGAGAGCCGAAGACGGCTTCGACTGGCGCAGAGCAATGTCATGGCAGGGCACGCGTCGAGGAGCTCGGCCAGCACCGGGGCCGCTGGCAGCAGCTGTTCCAGGTTGTCCAGCACCAGCACCAGCCGGCGTCCTCCCAGTACCGCGGCAAACTGCTGCACAGTTGGATCGGACGGCAGATCCGGCAACGCCAGCCGAGCGGAAATCGCAGCAATCAGACGCGATGGGTTGCGCAGGGAGGCCAACGACACGAACGCTACTGGCAGCGCTCCGGCGTCTGCAATCGTATGCGCCACGGCCAGCGCAAGACGCGACTTGCCGATGCCCCCAGTGCCTACCAGTGTGACCAGCCGATACTGCGGATCGGTCACCAGCCCGAGAACGCGCTCGATCTCTTGTTCACGTCCAATGAGCGATGTGCGGGGTTTCGGCAAGGGGGGAAAGTGCAGGGCGCGCGGCGCAAACTCCAGCACCCGCAACTCATCGAGATGAATCGGGCCAGGGGGCGAGTCTGATGGATCGCTGAGGTCATCGAGCTCTGCGCGGTCCGGGCGCATCGGCGTCTACTCGTGCATGAATGGCGAAAACAGGGTGCTTCACTTGCGTCTGTGGGCGTGTCACTCATCATAACGCAGAACCCGCAGGCAGCGCGCGCGTCGTCCCCGATCGACCGCGATGCGGAAAAGTCCCGGCCGGTCTCCGGGCCCCATAGTCGTCACTCATTTATGATTAGCGTTTCCGGACCGCGCAATGTGGAGTGGCCCGGGCGACTATCTTGCCTAAGCGGTTCTGGAGTCTCCGTTGCTACCTATGCGTCCGACGTTGAATGGGCACACTGCCCGGCCCCGGCTCAATCTCGCCATCGATCTCGACGGGGTGCTGACCGAACACCCGCGCCCCCTGGCCATTGCCGCATCCGAGAAGTTCAAGCTCGATCTTCCAGAACGCGCCTTTGTCGATTCCGCCGGGTTGAATGTGCCCCAGACCGTGCGTGACTGGGTCTACTCCAACGCCGGGCCGGCGTCCCGATTGCAACCCGCCGAGGGAGCGCAACAGTTCCTGCGCGATGTCATCGACCTGCTCGGCGCGGAGAACGTCCAGATCATCACCGCGCGTTCGGCCGCTTCGGCGGAGATGACCCGCAACTGGTTGCGGCATCACAACTTCCCGGAGATCACCATCCTTTTTGCAGACGACAAGCCAACGGTCGCCACCCAGCGCGGCTGCAACGTGGCCGTCGAGGACAGCATCCGTCACGCGCGTTCCTATTCCGACTCCGGAATGCTCTGCTTCCTCATCTCACCGCCCGATGCCTACACCGACGATCTCCCCGGCGTGGTGCGGGTCGATAGCCTGACGCCGATCCCATCGCTCTTGCGCGATGAGATGGAGCGGATCGATGACGGAAAGAACGGTACCGCCGCCTTCGCCGCGCGCCCGCGCATCGTCATTTCAGACGCCATCGATCCCGGCGCGCGCGCGACTCTCGCCGAAGCGGCCGAAATCATCGATGTCGACGGCACCGACACCCCGGCATTGCTGGCGGTACTCGGCGATGCCGATGCCCTGATCGTGCGCAGCGAAACCCAGGTGACTTCCGAAGTGATCGCCGCCGGACCGAACCTGCGTGTCATCGCGCGGGCAGGCGTAGGTGTCGACAATGTCGATCTCGATGCCGCTACCCGCGCGGGTGTGCTGGTGCTCAACGCGCCGGGAGCGAATCGCTATTCGGCAGGTGAGCACACGATTGCATTGCTGCTTTCGATCACCCGTCAGATTCCACGCGCCGACCAAACAACCCATGAAGGGCTTTGGCAACGCAAGAAGCTGAAACCGGTCGATTTGCGGGGACGCACGGTCGGCATCGTGGGACTTGGACGGGTCGGTGGCGTAGTCGCCAAGCGGCTGGCGGCATTCGAAATGAACATTCTCGCCTACGACCCGTACATTTCCGACGCCCGTTTCGACGAGTTCGGCGCCGAGTCGGTGTCCTATGAAGAGTTGTTGCGCCGTTCGGACATCATTACGTACCACGTCCCGTCCACGGCGGAAACCCGCAACATGCTCTGCGCGGCAACATTCCCCCTCCTGAAGGAGGGCGTCATCGTGCTCAATTGCTCGCGTGGCGACGTGGTGGACGAGAACGTGCTCGCCCAGGCGCTCAAGTCGGGAGCCGTGGCGGCCGCGGGGATCGATGTCTTCCCGCATGAGCCTTGCCACGAGAGTCCGCTCTTTGGGCTACCGAACGCGGTCCTCACGCCGCACATCGGCGGTTCGAGCGAGGAAGCGCTCAGAGCCGTGGGGGAAATGATCAGTTCCTCGGTGATCTGCGCGCTCAATGGCCAGGCGGTGCCGAACGCGGTCAATCTGCCTCCGGCTTCGCTGGTGGCGCCCGAGTTGCAACGGCTGACGTCGGTCGCCAGTGCCGCGGGGCATCTGCTCGCGGTGCTTCAGCCGTCGCCCCCGGCGGGATTCCGCATGACCGTCAACGGAAATGTCCCGGACGATGTCACCGAACATGTCGCGGGAGCCGCCCTGAGCGAGGCCATGCATCTCTGGACCCATCGCCGGGTCACGCCGGTCAACGCCCGGTTGATCGCGGAAGAGCTCGGCATGGAGGTGAAGCTCGACAGCGGCACACGCGACCCGAATGTGATTCCGACCTTCTCGTTCGAGGCAACCGGCGAACCGGAAGAACCTGCCCATCAGGTGCGCGTGGTCTGGGACCGCGCGCAGGCCGGCATCGTCGCGGTCGACCGCTTTACCCTCGATCGGCCGCTGGCCGGCGAGTTGCTCATCACGCACCACCGGGACGTCCCAGGCGTGATCGGCCGGGTCGGCACCATCATCGGGCGCTACGATGTGAATATTGCCGGCATGGAGGTTGGACGCCACCACCGTGGCGGTGAGGCGATCATGGTCGTCAACGTCGACAACGAGATTCCTGACGGCGCGCTGGAGGAGATCCGGGCGATTCCCGGCATGGTCGGGGCGTTCAAGATTTCACTTCCGGCCGATCTCAGCCGTCCCCGGCCGCACGTGCCAGCGCTGGCCGTGCCTGATACCCTGTAACCAAACATTGGGCGCGAGAACGGTTCGCACCCGTGCGACAACTGAATTGTCTGAAATCACCGTGGAGGGGAAGGCAACGATGCGGCGAATGCGGTTTGGTGGTTTCGTCTCGGCGCTCGTTTTTGCAAGCGCGCTGACCGGCGGCGGTCAGACGGTGGCTCAGGACACACAGAGCGACCAGGTCAAGATCGAGATCATCCAACCGGGCGATCCGGCTACCCCAGCGGCCTATGGTTCCCTCCTCGATCCGGTCGCCGGACTGACCACGATCGCTACCTTCAGTCCCGAGCTCTGGGTCGGTGCGGCGCAGGTGACAGAAACCGAAAGCTATGGCCGGTTGGCGGCCGCGCTCTACGCCCAATCGACCGGCGAAGGCACCGGCACGCTGAATATCGGTCTCTCAGACCCTTCGACGACCGATGTGATCCTCACGCTCGTCGGCATGGATGACGACGCCCCGAGCAAGACACCGATCGAGCTCACCATCAATCAGACTGTCGTCTATACCGGCGATGCCTGGTTCGAAGACTGGGGAGGAACCCCGGGCGAAGGCAACTGGACCACCGTGCAGATCACCATTCCGAAGGGTTTGCTCGGCCCTGGAGTCAATGCGATTACCCTCTCGAATACAGCCGAAACCGGCAATCAAGGCGAGGCGCCATATGTCATTCTCGGTGGCGCGTCGGTGCAGACCACTGGCGTGACGGTCGACCCACCGGGACAAAGCTAGGTTCGTTTTCGGAGCGGCGCGGTGCCGCCTCATGTCGTTCGATCGCCCGACGCTTGTCGCAATGAAGGAGCGCAGTCCGTGAATCTCAGTCCCTCGATCGCTCGTCGAATCCGCACGATCACTCTGACCACTGCGCTCGCGGTCGGCACGCTGGTCTTGCCGCTGGCAGGAACGCTCGCCCAGGGCGATGTACAGATCCAGGTGCTCGGCCAGGGTGTGCAGGCCACCGCAGGCGGCGGCAATTTGGTGAATCCGACCACCAGCGTTTCCACCACTGTGACCCTTGCCGCCAGCGAATGGACCGGCGGCTACTACCAAGGCAACGGCCAGTGGTATGGACGACCATGGGCCGCGCTCTACGGAACCCAGACTCAGTACAGCACCGCCAGCCTCACGATTCAGCTTAGCTCGACCCCTACCGGTCCGGTCACGCTGACGCTCACTGGCCTCAATGATGAATCGGGCACCAAGAATCCGATCCAGATCACCATCAACGGCGCCTCGATCTTCAATGGCACGAGCTGGTTTGCGAGTTGGGATGGTCAGGGACAAGGCCAGAATGCGCCATGGACCACGGTGGCCATCACGATCCCGGCTTCGTACTTTGCATTGGGGGCCAACAGTATCGTGGTCTCGAATCTGACCAACAGCAGCAATTTCAGCTCACCGCCGTACGTCCTGCTCGGCGCGGCGCAGATCAACCTGCCGGGCGCATCCGCCTCGGTGAACTAGCCGAACGTCAGATCAGCATTCGGGTCGAATGATTCGCACGCGCGGTCCTACACGCGGGCCGCGCGCGTTGCCCTCGTCGGGCCGTCCGCTACATGTCTCTCCCCAAGTCGCTGGAACGCTTCGAATGCCCATGTCCTTGTCTCCAGAACATCTTCGATTGCAAGCGCAACTGTTCGTGAAGGCATGGATCGAATAGTCCCAGGCGCGCTGGCCGGGCGCATCGGCCAAACTACGTATCGTCACCGTTCACGCGCGAAATCGGTATACCGATTGGCCCTGGCATTCCGCTGGATATGCCATGTCGAGATCGACCGGTCCGCTACTCCGTCTCACCGCGTTCGACGATGCCTTGCTCCCGAGCCGACTCGACCGCCTCACGACGGGAGGCGACCTGGAGCTTGCGCAAGATCGATCCGACATGGGTGTCGATTGTCCGTCGGCTGACAAAGAGCCGATCGGCGATCTCTCCGTTGGTGGCGCCCTGCGCCAATAGGCGCAGCACCTCTTCCTCTCGGGTGGAGAGCGCGTTTGCGCGTTCGCGAACCGGGTTCAACTCGAGTTCGAGCGCAATCACCTCCGCCAGCCGTTCCGATCCAGTTAGCCGTCGTCCAGCCGCTTCCAGTTCCGAGAGCCGCTTCCCTTTTCCGGGGGAGGCTTCGAGAATCCGATCACGCAACGATCGGTCCGAGACCGTGAAATCGATCTGCGCTGCAAGTGCCGCCACTGCGCCATCGAGCAACATCGCCTGCTCGAGCTTGCCCATATCGAAGGCGGCCTGCGCAATCTGGATCAGGCACTGCCGCTCGCGGAATCGATGCCCCAGGCGTTGGGAAATCTGCAATCCTTCACGCCCGGACTCCACCGCGCGGGAGAACGACGACTCGCGCCGAAAGATGTCACATAAGTACGACAGGCAAAGACTCTCGAAGTAGCCGTTTCGCTGCGCCCGGCTCGTTGCCAGCGCCTCCGTCAACACGCTTGCTGCCCGGTCGTTCTCCCCAAGCTGCAGTTCCAGCCGCGCGATCCCCAGTTCGAGACCGAGGGCGATCCACCCGCCTGGATCCTCCGTAACCCCCGCGACGATAGCAGAGGCCTGGTCGAACCAGGTCTGGGCGCCTGTCGCTTCCCCAGTTCCAAGCACGGCGTGTCCCAACCCGATCAGGCACCAGCATGCATTGCGCTGTTCTCCCCGAAACTGAAATGCCTGCAGCGCATCGAGCAAATATGGCAGCGCAGCATGCGGATCGTGCAAGGTCGCGACCCGCCCGAGTCGGTACTGATTGGCGGCAATCCCGGCCTCCAGCCCCACTGCCAGGCTCGCATCCAGTGACGCTTCCGCAAGCGACCGAGTTGCCCCATAGTCTCCCTGGAGCCATGCCCACTCGGCAGACCATCCCATCAGCACCGTACGTTCCTCTGCCGCCGATGACGGCAGGCCATCGCGAATGCGGTCCAGCGTGTTGCGCGCCTCGGCATAGCGACCCTGTTCCGCCCATGTCGGTGACAGCGTGATCGCCAGACGCAACGCATCGTCGTATGCGCCATGATCGAGCGCGAAGGACAAAGCAGCGGAGAAGTCCGCTTGATCGGACAATCGATTGGATGGCCCCCAGAGGTAACCATCGAGCGGATCGAACACCGGCTCTTGCGTTCGGCTAACGCACCACGCCACGTGCGCCCGTCCGCATTCGTCCACCTCATCGTGTTGCGCCAACAGGGCGAGACTGTATTCCCGTATGGTCTGCAGCATGCGGAGCTCGTGCCGGTCGTTCGTGCTCACCAGCCCTTGACCAACCAGGCTTGCCAGCGCGCTCAGGGTGGCCATCTGCTTCGGCGTCTGGCTCGCATCGTCCCTGGATGGAGGGAGCATGCGTTCCAGGAACTCCACAGCTTCCAGGGTAAACACATCTGGAAAGATCGAGATCCGGCGAAACAACCGTTTCGCCTCACCGTCTAGTAGTTCATACGACCAGCCGATCGCGCTGCCCATCGACTGGAGACGTGGTGGCGCATCTGCCGGACCACCCACCAACAGGGGAAGTCGCCGGTCGAGCCGGACACGCAGTTCTGCCGGAGTCAGCAACCGGCTCCAGGACGCCGCCAGCTCGATCGCCAACGGCAGCCCGTCGAGGCGCCGGCAGATGCCTTCGATCGCGTGCAGCGCTTCGAGCGGAATCGGGTCGTCATGGGCAATCGGCGATGATCGCTGAAGAAAGAGCTGCACGGCCGGACTCGCCTCGATCTCGGCCCGTGCAGCGTTCTGGGTGGGTAGTGGCAACGGGTCGATTGCAATCTCTCGCTCGAGGGAGACATTGAGTATTCCGCGGCTCGTCGCCAGAATCGTCAGTGTGGGACACGCCTCGATCAACTCGGCAACCATGGGCGCCGCGTCCAGCAAATGCTCGAAGTTGTCGAGTGCGAGCAGCACGGGACGTCCGAGCAACATCGCCGCCAGCCGGTCAGGCAGCGAATCGGGGCCGACGCTTTTCAGCCCGAACTTCTCGCCAATCGCCTGAGCCACTTGGTCGACCGTTTCGAAGGGCGCAAGGGAAATCCAGGCCACCTCGAGTCCCGGCGTATCGATCAGAACGCTGACGGCATGCTCCGCCAGCCGGGTCTTTCCAACACCTCCCGGGCCAGTCAGGGTAATCAGTTGCACCGCGGGTTGGCGCAGCATCGCCAGAATCGAGGCAAGCTCCCGCTCACGCCCAATGAACGACGTTCGCTGGGCCGGTAACCGTTGAGCGGAAACGGAGTCGTGCGATAGCGACACAGAGACTCCCTGCTGCGGATGCGATGCGGTGTTCGGCGGTCGAATCTTAGTTGACGTTCGGTGCGCCCGGCAATCGCAACGCGCCCGCATCGAACCCAATAGAATGGACCAACGCGCCGTTGCCGCAGTTGCGCGACGACGTGCTGTCCAGACCTGAGCAGACGAGGAGTGACCACACGATGTCGACCGCAACCGCCGTTTCGGCTACGAGGATCGGGAGCGATGAACTCACCAGAATCGTTGCGCCAGACGCCAAACCGATCAGCCAGAACGGCGTCTCCATCCCAACGCGCGACTATCAAGCATGGGTCAATGGCGACGGCAGTATCGAAACCGGCATCTGGGAATGCGACACCGGGGTCTTCCGCGCCCGTTTCGAGCACCACGGGGAAATGATCTACATCGTGCAGGGCGAGATGGTCTGCACGCCCGACAGCGGCGAAGCCTTCACCCTCTCAGAGGGCGACTCCTGCACCTTCCCCAAGGGCTGGGCCGGCGCCTGGGAGGTCAAGCGCCCAATCCGCAAGCTCTACACCGTCTGGACGAACGAGAGCTAGCGGTTGGCATGCAGCATGCGGCATGCAGCATGCAGCTAGCAGCACGCAGTTGACTCGCTCAGCTCCATCAGGCGCGACCTCCCGGAGCCAATACTCATCCGTTGCTGCATGCTGCATGCTGCATGCTGCATGCCGCGTGCCGCGTGCCGCATGCCGCGTGCCCACTACACGTCGTACGGTTTGCCTGCGAACGCTGCCAATCCCCACAAGTCCGGCCAGATGAAGTCAGGCTGGATGCGGTCATCGGGGAGCCGTTCCGCGTTGCGGTTGACCCAGGCGGTCTTCATCCCGAACTGCTGCGCCGGGCCAATGTCGTACTTGAACCCGAACGCGGTGTGCAGCATACGGCCCGGATCGGCGCCTATCTCGCCGATGGCGTATTCGAACACTTTCGGAGACGGTTTGTAGGCCCCGACATCTTGCGCCACGATCACCTTGTCGAACTGAACGCCGATCTGCTTGATCGAGTGCGTGATGATGTCGCGGTCGGTGTTGGAGATGATCGCCAGGTTGAGACCGGCGGCGCGGGCCCGCTCGAGTGCCGGTTTCGTGTCGTGGAACGCCTGAATCGACCGCATGGCAGTAGTCATGGCCGGTCCGAACGAATCCTGCCACTGGTATCCCATCTCGAGGCACCACGCGCGAATGCTCTCGGAGAGGACGCGCTTGTACTCCTGGTATGGCCCCTGGATGATCTCGAACTGGATCTCTTCCCAGCGCTCGCGCAACTGCACGCCCGAGGGAGGATCGGGGGTGTTGCGCAGCGCAATCGAATAGCAGAGCGAACCAAAGGCGCCCTCCCAGTCGACTAACGTGCCGTAGCAGTCGAACGTAACCCAGTCGATAGCGTCGAGTCCAATCGTGTCAGCCATGCTAGGCATCCTCTCCATTCGTCAGGTAATCGAGCAACGTACGCACACCCACACCGGTCGTGCCTTTGGGGGTATAGGATGAGCCGGTCTTGGTCCGGTTGGCGCCCGCAATGTCGAGATGCGCCCAGGGCAGTCCTTCCGAGAAATGCTGCAGGAAGAGCGCCGCGGTAATCGAACCGCCCGCGCGTCCCCCAGTGTTCTTGATATCGGCCAGTTCGCCCTTGATCTGTTTTTCCAGGGCCTCGGTCAACGGCATGCGCCACATCAGCTCGCCCGAACGCTTGGCGGACGCCAGCAAGTTGGCGGCCAGATCGTCTCGGTTGGCATAGAGCGCGGTAGTTTCGTCGCCAAGCGCGACGACTTTCGCCCCAGTGAGGGTCGCAAGGTCGATCATCTCCCCCACGCCAAGCCGCGAGGTGTAGACCAAACCATCGGCCAGCACCAGCCGCCCCTCGGCATCGGTGGACAGGATTTCCATCGTCACACCGTTCATGCCGGTGATGATGTCGTCCGGCCGAAATGCCTCACCCGAGATCATGTTCTCGGCGGCGCAGATGACGCCATGCACCTCGTAGGGACAGCCGAGCGTCTTCAGCGCGGTCATCGTGGCCAGCACCGCCGCGCCACCGGCCATATCGCCTTTCATGTCGAGCATTGCATCGGCTGGCTTGATCGAGTACCCGCCGGTATCGAACGTGAT